>JAFUVC010000160.1 GCA_017483785.1 Prevotella sp. | reverse complement strand
CACCATCAGCATCTGCTCGTTTGTGGCTGGCGAATATCTCATGAACTTCGACGGCAATCTGCTCGGCTTCCACAACATGACCGAGGAGCAGCAAAACCGAATCCTCGACTATGAACTGCAAGTGTACGTCTGCGAGGGCACGGACGAGGAAAAACTGAAATGGTTTCAGACCATCAACATCGCCGGCGAGAAACTGACCGACCAAGAGATACGCAACGCCATCTATTCGGGTTCGTGGGTGACGCAGGCCAAGCGCCGTTTCTCGAAATCGGGCTGCGTGGCCTACAAAATCGGCTCCGACTTCATGAGCGGAACGCCCATCCGTCAGGACTATTTCGAGACGGCCCTGCGCTGGATTGGCGACAGGCAGGGTTTGACGATTGAGCAATACATGGCGCAGCACCAACACGACACCGATGCCGACGAGATTTGGCAGTATTTCCAAGACGTGGTTCACTGGACGGAGAAACTTTTCGGCCATAAATATAAAAAGGAGATGAAGGGCGTGCAGTGGGGGCTGCTCTACAATCAATATCGCGACACGACGCTGACGGCGACGGCCATTGGTGAGGAGGTTGCGCGGCTGATGCGCGACTCGGACGTGCAGAAGAAAGCGGGCATTTTCCACTATGTTTTCGACCACGACATCCGCCATCTGGGCATTCGCACCTTCGACGACAACACGAAGCGCGAGGTGTATGAGCGGCAGGGCGGCATTTGCCCTCTCTGCGGCAAGCATTTCGAAATCGAACAGATGGAGGCCGACCACATCACTCCGTGGGTAGAGGGCGGCCGGACGATTGCGGAGAACTGCCAGATGCTCTGCCGCGACTGCAATAGGAGGAAAAGTTCGAAGTAGGGGGGATTTTTGGGAGTTTTTTACTAAAAAATTTGGAAATATAAAATAAAAGCTGTAATTTCGTGCCAAAATTGACATGAAGATCAGCAAAAACCGATATTTACAGATTTTTTGCCTCGTGGTGGTTGCGCTGGGCGTGGTTCGGGCGATTTTTCCGAGTGTGGCGATGACTACGGAGGAAAAGTCGCAGGCTGCGGCAGCGGTGGAGGAGGAGCGTGCCGAAATGCTGGCGCAGGAGCTGGTGGCGACACCGGAAGAAACCCCGAAGCCAGAGCAGAGGCCCATGGAAACACAGCCCCAAAAAGCCGTTGAAAGGCAGGAAAACACGGGCGGTTCCCGATTTTTCAATGCCGACGGCACGGTGGCGCGCCGCAGAATCCTGAGCGTGAGCAGTTACACGGAGGCGTTTCCCGACGCGCAGGACGTGCAAATCGCATCGGCCAACAAATGGGGCGTGACGCCAGTGAAAAATCGCTCGGAGGCCGAGAACCGCAAGGCCGAACTGGTCTATGTCGGCAGCAATCCGTATTTCTTTGTCGAGCCCCTCACGCAGAGCATTCCCTACTTGGTTCCGAAGGCCGCAGTTTTACTTCAAGACATCGGTCGTAATTTTATTGACAGTCTGCAAGTTAAGGGGCTTGCGTCGCATAAGATTATCGTCACCAGCGTGATGCGTTCGCAGGACGACGTGGAGCGACTTCGCCGCTACAACCGCAACGCCACGGAAAACAGTTGCCACATGTACGGAACGACCTTCGACATTGCCTACAATCGCTATCTGAGCGTGGAGGAAACGCCGCCGCCCTACACGAAGCAGGCCACCGTGGCCGACGTGCGGCTGAAGCAGATTCTCTCCGAAGTGCTTCGCGACCTTCGCCGCGAGGGCCGATGCTGGGTGAAATACGAGGTGAAACAGGGCTGTTTCCACCTGACCGTCCGTTGATTTCGGGGAAAAGTCGAGTTTTTTTCTTCAAAAGTAAAAAAACTATGAACTTTGAATTCATAATTATGAATTATTTTGTAACTTTGCACGTCATTTAGAAAAGTTGAAAAATTGGAAAGTTAAAAAATAAAAACGATATGACAAAGAAATTTGCCGAACATAAGGCGATGAACCTGACCGAGACGAACAATCAGGTTCTGAAGGAGTGGGAGCAGAACGACATCTTCCACCGCAGTATCACGGAGCGCGAAGGCTGTCCGCAGTTTGTTTTCTACGAGGGACCGCCCTCGGCCAACGGCCATCCGGGCATCCACCACGTGCTGGGTCGTGCGCTGAAAGACACGTTCAATCGCTACAAGACGATGAAGGGCTTTCAGGTGCACCGCAAGGCCGGCTGGGACACCCACGGACTGCCTGTGGAACTGGGTGTGGAGAAGACGCTGGGCATTACCAAGGCCGACATCGACAACCACGAGTCGCCGCGCTACATCTCGACGGAAGACTACAACCTGAAATGTCGCGAAAACGTGATGATGTACACGCAGGAATGGCGCGAACTGACCGAGCGGATGGGCTATTTCGTCGATCTCGACAACCCGTATATCACCTACGACAACAAATATATCGAGACGCTGTGGTGGCTCTTGAAGCAACTCTACGAGAAGGACATGCTCTACAAGGGCTACACGATTCAGCCCTATTCGCCCGCCGCAGGAACGGGCTTGAGCAGCCACGAACTGAACCTGCCGGGATGCTATCGCGACGTGAAAGACACGACGTGTACGGCGCTGTTTCGGGTGAAGGGCGAAGAAAACAGATACTTCCTCGCATGGACAACCACCCCGTGGACGCTGGCGGCCAATTCAGCGCTCTGCGTAGGCCCGAAAATCGACTATGTGGCCGTCGAGACGTTCAATCCCTACTCGGCGCAGCCCATCACGGTGATTCTGGCCGAGGCTCGCGTGAGCGCCTATTTCGCAGAGGAAGGCAAGGATGCCGATTTTGACGCCTACAAGGCCGGCGACAAGGTGATTCCGTGGCGCATCGTGGCCCATTACAAGGGTTCCAACCTCGTCGGAATCGAATACGAGCAACTGATGCCCGCCATTTCGCCGATGACCGACGGCGCTTTCCGCGTCATTCCGGGCGACTACGTCACCACAGAAGACGGTGCAGGTATTGTGCACATCGCCCCGAATTTCGGTGCCGACGACGCCTTCGTGGCGAAAAAGGCAGGCGTTCCGCCCATCGTGCTCATCGACAAGAAAGGGCAGGAGAGGCCCGTCGTCGATTTGCAGGGAAAATACTTCCTCGTGGAAGACT
The DNA here is from genome assembly GCA_017483785.1 of Prevotella sp. Classification (GTDB taxonomy): domain Bacteria; phylum Bacteroidota; class Bacteroidia; order Bacteroidales; family Bacteroidaceae; genus Prevotella. The sequence continues at coordinate 8,160 of JAFUVC010000160.1, read as the reverse complement.
TGGACGACGAATTCGTGAAAAAATACGTGAACCTCGACGAGTGGGGCAAGTTCAGCGGCCGCTATGTGAAAAATGCCTACGACGAAACGCTCACCGACAAGGACGAGACGCTCGACGTGGCCATCTGCATGGACCTGAAAATGCAGGGCAAGGTGTTTAAAATCGAGAAACACGTCCACAACTATCCCCACTGCTGGCGCACCGACAAGCCCGTGCTCTATTATCCGCTCGACTCGTGGTTTATCCGCTCCACGGCGAAGAAAGAGCGCATGTTCGAGTTGAACAAGACCATCAACTGGCAGCCCGAATCGACGGGAACGGGACGCTTCGGCAACTGGCTCGAGAACCTGAACGACTGGAACCTTTCGCGCTCGCGATTCTGGGGCACGCCGCTGCCCATCTGGCGCGACGACGAAGGAAAATCGGAGAAGTGCATCGGCTCGGTCGAGGAACTCTACGCAGAAATCGAGAAATCGGTCGGCGCAGGCGTGATGAAGTCGAATCCGCTGAAGGAAAAAGGCTTCGTGCCCGGCGACATGAGTCAGGCGAACTACGACAAGATTGACCTGCACCGCCCGTATGTTGACGACATCGTGCTCGTCAGCGACGACGGCAAGCCCATGAAGCGCGAGAGCGACCTCATCGACGTGTGGTTCGACACCGGCGCCATGCCTTACGCGCAGGTTCACTATCCGTTTGAAAACGCCGATGCCATCGACAAGAAACTGGCCTTCCCCGCCGATTTCATCAACGAGGGCGTCGATCAGACGCGCGGCTGGTTCTTCACGCTGCACGCCATCGCCACGATGGTGTTCGACTCCGTGGCGTTCAAAAACGTGATTTCGACGGGTCTGGTGCTCGACGCGAAGGGCAACAAGATGTCGAAACACGTGGGCAACGTGGTGAATCCGTTCGAGATGATTGAGAAATACGGCAGCGACGCCGTGCGCGTCTTGATGATGCCCAAGTCCGTGCCTTGGGACAACCTGAAATTCGACCCCGAGGGCATCGACGAGGTGCGCCGCAAACTCTTCGGCACGCTGTTCAACACCTATTCCTTCTTCGCGCTCTATGCGAATGTGGATGGGTGGAACAATTCACAATTCACAATTCACAATTCACAGACAGAAATCGACCGCTGGATTCTCTCGCGTGTGAACTCGCTGGTGAAGGCCGTTGACAAGGAACTGGCAGGCTACGACCCGACTCGCGCAGGCCGCCTGATAGACCAATTCGTGAACGACGACCTCAGCAACTGGTACGTCCGCCTGAACCGCAAGCGTTTCTGGGGCAAGGAGATGAGCGACGACAAACGCTCGGCCTACACGACACTCTACACCTGTCTGATGACGGTGGCCAAGTTGCTCGCGCCGTTTGCCCCGTTCTATTCCGACCAACTCTACAAGGACCTCGGCGGCGAGAAAGACAGCGTTCACCTCGATTTCTATCCCGAAGTCGATGAAAGCGCGATAAACCTCGACCTCGAGGCTCGCATGGACATGGCCCAGCGCATCACGTCGATGGTGCTCGCCCTGCGCCGAAAGGTGAACATCAAGGTTCGCCAGCCGCTACAGAAAATCATGATTCCCGCCGTCGATGCAGAGCAGCAGAAGCACATCGAGGCCGTGAAACAACTCATCATGACCGAGGTGAACGTCAAGGAACTCGCCTTCGTGGAAGGGCAGGGCGTCTTGGTGAAGAAAGTGAAGTGCAATTTCCGCACGATGGGCAAGAAATTCGGCAAGTTGATGAAGTCGGTTGCCGCTGCCGTTGCGGAACTTTCGCAGGAGCAGATTGCTTCGCTCGAAACTTTAGGGAACATTTCCTTAATAGCAGAGGGTCAGGAAGTTACGGTCGAGAAAGAAGACGTTGAAATCATCAGCGAAGACATTCCCGGATGGCTCGTGGCCAACGAGGGAAACCTCACCGTGGCACTCGAAGTGGAACTCTCCGATGAACTCCGTCAGGAGGGCATGGCGCGCGAACTCATCAACCGCATTCAGAACCTGCGCAAGGACGGCGGCCTCGAAATCACCGACCACATCGCCGTGGTCGTGGCTCCCAACGCGCAAACCGACGCGGCCATCGCTGCCTTCGGCGACTACATCGCCTCGCAGGTGCTCGCCGACAGCCTTACCGTGGCCGAGAACGACGGTCAGGAAATCGACTTCGACGACTTTAAACTGAATATTAAGGTAGAGAGGAAATAAGGTCGGGAGGTACGCGAGTAGGGGGGTACGAGGGTACGCGAGTACGGAGGTGCGAGAATCGAGATTCGAGGAAGGAGGAACGTGAAGAACTTTTGTCTGAACTCCTGAAACTCCTGAACTCCTGAACTCCCCCAAAAATAAAATCGTAAAATAGTGAAATCGTAAAATAGTCAAATAAAAATATGTCAGAAAAGAAACGTTATTCAGATGCTGAACTTGAGGAATTCAAGGAAATCATCAACGAGAAACTCCGTTTGGCTCGTCGCGACTACGATGCCATGATGCGCCAAATCATGAATCAGGACGGCAACGACGTCGATGACACGTCGCCCACGTACAAGGCACTGGAAGAGGGTAGTCTCACCCAGTCGAAAGAGGAACTTGTGGGCCTGGCCAACCGTCAGCAGAAGTTCATCGCCGGTCTGGAGGCCGCTCTCGTGCGCATTCAGAACAAGACCTACGGCATCGACCGCATCACGGGCGAACTCATTCCGAAAGAGCGCCTTCGCGCTGTGCCCCATGCCACGCTGAGCGTAGCCTCGAAACAAGCCCGCGACAAGAAATGACGAAGAAAAAGACCCGCTGGCTGGCCGTTTTGCTCGTTTTGATGCTTTTGGTGACCGACCAAGTCATTAAAATTGCCGTGAAAACGAACATGCACCTCTATGAAAGTATCTGGATTACCGACTGGTTTCAGATTCATTTCATCGAGAACAACGGCATGGCCTTTGGCCTTTCGTTCATCAATAAATATGTGCTGACGATTTTCCGCATCGTCGCCGTGACGTGCATCGGCATCTACCTGCATCGGCAAATCGCGCAGGGTGCGCGAACGCTCTACGTGGTGCTGCTCACAATGCTGCTGGCCGGAGCCGCCGGAAACATCATCGACTGTATGTTCTACGGCGAGATTTTCACGGCTTCGTCGCCGTCCTACGTCAGTTATTGGGTGCCGTTCGGCCAGGGCTATTCCGGCTTCCTGACGGGCAAGGTCGTCGATATGTTCTATTTTCCGCTCATCGTCACGACGTGGCCCGAGTGGATGCCATTCGTCGGCGGCGAGGAATTTATCTTCTTCAGCCCCGTCTTCAACTTCGCCGATGCCTGCGTGAGCGTCTCTGTGGTGGCACTCCTGCTGTTTTGCAGGCAGGAACTCGCTGCGTTGTCTGCGTCAAATAACGAAAACGACGAGAATTCAGATGAATCGACCGACAAAAAAGTCAGTGAAACCTGACCGTCTCTCGCGGATGCAGGTTTTTTGCGTCTTTTTGTTCCTGATGCTGCTGACTGCGGTGTCGGGATGCGGCGACGGCGAATCCAAGAAGCACCTCTCGAAGGGCAAGATGGAAGCCATCCTCTACGATTTCCACGTGGCCGATGCGATGTCGGACATTCACGATGACTACAAAGACACGCTCCGGATTCAGGTCTATAAGCAGGCCGTGCTGAAGAAACATGGCATTTCGGAGGCCGATTTCGACTCGTCGATGGTCTATTACACGCGCCATGCCGACGAATTCTATGAAATTTACGAGCGATTGTCGAAGCGACTGGCCGACGAAGCCCTGATTCTGGGCACTTCCGCGAGCGAGGCCAACCGCTATATGACGGTTTCCAACACCGGCGACACGGCCAACATCTGGAGTGGCGACCGCTCATTCATCCTGACCACCCATCCCGGATTCAACGCCTATTCCTTCACGCTGTCGGCCGACACCGCCTTCAAGGCCGGCGACCGCTTCATGCTCAGTTTCGACACGAAATTCATCTATCAAGACGGCATGCGCAACGGCGTAGCGCTGCTCTCCGTCACGTTCGGAAACGACAGCGTGGCCTCGTCGATGATTCGAATGTCGGCCGACAACAACTATCGGCTGAACCTCACCGACGGCGAGCGCAACGGAATCAAGCGCGTTTCGGGCTATTTCCTGCTGCTCAACAGCCAGGAATTCGACTCGCGCTCCACGCTTCGGCTGATGCACGTCGGCAACATTGCGCTGGTTCGTATGCACTCGTCGGGCGAGGAAAAACCGCAGGAAGAACCCTTGCTCGAAAGGCGGCCGCTTCGCGACGAACCCGTTTCCGACGAGCGCGACCACCATTTAGAACAATCGCCAGAAGAAATACAACTCATTGAAGAATAACCAAACTATCAACGTAATGAAAAAAACAATCCTTTCCCTTTTGCTCATTTGCGGCTTCCTGACAGACGCAAATGCCTGTACCAACTTCATCGTTGGCAAGAAAGCCTCGACCGACGGCTCGGTCATCTGCACCTACAACGCAGACTCTTACGGTATGTTCATCGGCCTCTACCATTTCCCCGCCGGAAAGCACGCTCCGGGCACGATGCGACAAGTCTATGACTGGGATTCGCAGAAATATCTCGGCGAAATTCCCGAAGCCCCCGAAACCTACAACGTCATCGGCAACATCAACGAGTGGCAGGTGACCATCGGCGAAACGACCTACGGCGGTCGCGACGAAATGGTCGATACGACCGGCATCATCGACTACGGCTCGCTGATTTACATCACGCTGCAACGCTCGCGCTCGGCTCGCGAGGCCATCCGCGTGATGACGTCGCTCGTGGAGAAGCACGGCTACTGCTCCAGCGGCGAGACCTTCTCGATTTGCGACCCCAACGAGGCGTGGATTCTCGAAATGATGGGCACGGGCAGCGACAAGGCCGTTCTTCAGAAAAACAAACTCAACAAGGTGGTCTGGGTGGCGATGCGCGTGCCCGACGATGCCATTTGCGCCCATGCCAACCAGAGCCGCATCGGCAAGTTCTTCACGGGCAAGAAAATCAACCCGAAAGGCCTCTATCCGACCGAGAAGAACATGAAATCGGACCTTTACTACTCGAAAGACGTCATCAACTACGCCCGAGTGATGAAGTGGTACGACGGCACGGATGCCGATTTCTCGTGGAAGTGGGTCTATGCAGCGCCCGATTTCGGCGGTCGCCGCTATTGTGACGCGCGTGTGTGGTCGTTCTTCCGCCATTTCCAAGACGGTTTTGCCGACCGCTATCTGGCGTGGGCAATGGGCGAAGACCCCAATGCCGAGGATATGCCGCTGTGGATTGTTCCGAACCGCAAGTTGAGCATGCAGGATGTCGAAAAATGTATGCGCGACCATTACGAGGGAACGCCTCTCGCCGTGGATTCCACGACCGTGGGCGGTGGCATCTGGCAGATGCCTTATCGTCCGTCGCCGCTGTCGTTCGAGGTCGATGGCAAGAAATATTTCAACGAGCGTCCGATATCCACGCAGCAGTCGGGCTTCTCGTTCGTCAGCCAGATGCGTTCGTGGCTGCCGAGGCAGATTGGCGGCTGTTTCTGGTTTGGAAACGACGACGGCAACATGGTTCCCTACACCCCGATTTACTGCGGAAACACCGTGCAGCCCGAGTGCTACAACACGCCCGGGGCCGATGCCTTCAATTTCTCGTTCAAAAACGCCTATTGGGTGCAAAACTGGGTGGCAAACATGGTCTATCCGCGCTATTCGCAGATGTTCCCCGCGCTTGAAGCCGTGCGCGACTCGCTCGAAAAGAGTTATTTCGCACAGCAAAGCGCCATCGAGAAGCGGGCTGCCGCACTGCACGCCCAAGACGAGGCTGCTGCCGTGAAACTGCTGACCGACTACAGCAACGAAAAGGCGCAGCAGATGCTCGACCGCTGGAACCAACTGGCGCAGTATCTGATTGTGAAATACAACGACATGGTGGAGAAACAAGAGGAAAACGGCAAGTTCAAGCGCACGAAAACGGGTCTGCCCATCGTGAAGCGACCCGGATTCCCGACGCCCTACGCCCGCCACTACATCAAGCAGACAGGCGGCAGATACGCCATTCCTGAGAAAAAAGACTAAGTGATAATCTTGGTCATATTCATCTCGACAATCAATCCTTCTGAATTCACCTTCGCTTCGACGAGGTATTTGGAAGGATTGTTGTTTGATGGATTTTGCGAGTCCTCGCGCACGACGGTGAACTTCACGTCGTATTCGATTTGCTCGGTTTCCGTGGGTCTCTTTTCAATCTTGTAATCGCCCATGACGCGCCAGTTCTTGCCTGATGCGTTGGCTTGGCGCATGTGTTCGACGACTTGATAGGACGACACGTTTTTCTTGCCCTGAAAACTCTGCATCACCTCGGAAAGCGTGGCTTTCAGCATTTCTTCGTCGTTGGAATTGGCTCCTTGGAAGAATTTGCGGAAGAGATTCTGGACAATGTTGACCTCCTCGGGCTGCAAGTGCTTCATGCGCAGGTTTTTGAGGCCCTCTTCGGCATCTTCCACGTGGGCTCCGTTGGGGTGGGCCTTCGTGTATTCCTCATAGCCGCTTTCGGTGTCGAGGTCTTTCGCCTTGGCCCAGTCGATGGAGTCAATTTTGTTGAGTGCCTCGCCCTTGTGGGCCGAGTTCGGGTATTTTTCGAGATATTTCAGAATTGTCGTCTTCGACTTGCTCGTGCAGGCGTCGAGCCAGTCCTTGCTGGCCTGGTGGATGGCTTGCAGGCGCGTCTCGATGGAGTCGCGGCGCGTGGCGTCTGCGTCGCGATAGGTGTCGAGGAAACTTTGCAGCACGAGCGGGTCGTCGCTGGTGATGGCATAGTTGTAGGCCTCGGTTTCCTTCGTGTCTTTGGCCGTGTAGTAGAAATAGAAGAACACGCCGCAGATGACGCAAGCCATCAGAAACGAGAAGGCGAGAATGCCCCAGTGGCTCTTTTTCTTGGCTTTCTTGGGCTCTGGAGCCGTTTTTTCCGGTTTGGAAGCAGGCGGAACGGGCGGCGGAATCGTCGGCGACATCTCGCGCTTCCGAAGGTTGGGGTAGTTGCAGATGGGGCATTCGTCGTTTTCTCTGAAGTAAACGGCTCCACACTGCTGGCAACGCACTATTTTTCCTGCAATTTCAACGCCACACGACGGGCAGGTCGGGGCTTTGTCACTCACTTGGTGTCCGCATTCCGGACATTTTATCATAGCCATTTTTTCTGATGTTTGAGTTGAATAATTCCTTTTAATAGTGTCTGAATCGAATTTCACGAAGTTTATGCCGATTCATGAACCGGCTTTTGTCCACAAACCCGTTGACCCCTCTTATTCGGCCTTTCGCGGTGTATTGCCACAGCGTGATGTCGCGGTTGTCTTTCAGTCGGGGTTCGTAGTCGGTATATTGTGCAATCATGACCAGATAGTCGTTGAGTTTGCCCTGCAGATGGCGGTCGTAGAAGTTCGCGCCAGTGTAGATGAGCGGTTTCTGCTTGTATTCGCGCTCAATCATTTCAAGGAATTTGAACAGCGAGTCGCAAAACTGCTCGGTCGGCAGTTTGTTGGTCGTCTCCACGTCAATCATCGGAATGAGGTCTTGCTCCTGCGGCCGACATTGCTTGCGGAAGTTGCGGAACTGCGCCTCCTGATTCGTGACGGGGCGGTAGAAGTGGTAGCAGCCCACTTTCAGTCCGTGGCACTGGGCGAGGGTGATGTTTTCCTGAAACTTATGGTCGATGCGGTCGCCGCCTTCCGTGGCTTTGAGATAGACGTAGGCGTTGCGGTCGTTCTGGCCGACGGCATCCCAGAAAACGCTGCCCTGATAATGGCTCAGGTCGATGCCGTGAATGTGATGGCACGTGTCCTCGCATTGCACGTTTTGGAACTGTGCGAGGGCAAAAATCGGGCAGAAAAGCAGAAAATATAGTGTCAAAATTGGTTTCATGACTGCAAAGGTATGAATTTTTACGAAGTTTAGAAAGTAAGAGAAGTTAAAGAAGTTAAAGGGAAAACGCTTTTTCTGTTTTTTCTTAGTATCTTTCCTCTATAAACTTGAACACAAATTGCCCCGCCAAGCAAATATCGGTGCTGCCGGTACATTCTAAACAACACGACAAATTAACACGGCCACCTGTCTGTTTCCGTGTTTTGGATAATACTTTCCTCTTCGAGCT
>JAFUVC010000159.1 GCA_017483785.1 Prevotella sp. | reverse complement strand
CTCTGGTGGCCCAACGGCTATGGCGAGCCGAATCTCTACGAGGCCGGCTTCAGTTTCTCAACGGCTTCTAACCCAAGCCATTCCCCAAATGAAAAAAATGCCAATTCTCAACTGTCTTATCAAGCAGGCATCCGCGAAATGGCCTATGCCGAGGTCGATACGCGCCTGCAAATCTTCGTCAACGGCCAGCGGTTCGTGCCACTCGGCGGCAACTGGGGCTTCTCGGAGAACAACCTCTGCTATCGCGGTCGCGAATACGACATTGCCGTGCGCCACCACCGCGAAATGAACCTGAACTGCATCCGAAACTGGGTCGGCCAGACCGGCGACCGCGAGTTCTACGAGGCCTGCGACCGCCACGGCATCATGGTGTGGCAAGATTTCTGGCTCGCCAACCCCGTCGATGGACCCAATCCCGACGACGAGGCGATGTTCCTGAACAACGCGCGCGACTACGTGCTTCGCATCCGCCGGCATCCCAGCATCATGCTCTATTGCGGTCGCAACGAGGGCTATCCGACCAAGACCATCGACGCCGGCCTGCGCCAAATCGTCGGTGAACTCACGGGCGGAAATCCCAACGTTCAACGCCCTGCACCCATCCTTTACATTTCCTCCTCAGCCGACGACGGCGTGAGCGGCCACGGCCCGTATTGGGCGATTCCGGCCAAGGAATATTTTGAAAAACAGACCGGAAAACTCCACACCGAGCGCGGAATGCCCAACATCATGACCTTCGAGGGACTGTCGCGCACGCTTCGCCCCGAACACCTCTGGCCGCAGAACGAATTCTGGGGTCAGCACGACTTCACGCAGCAGGGAGCGCAGCGCGGAGCGTCGTTTAACCAGTTGATTTCCAACGGATTCGGCGAGCCGAAAGACGCCCGCGAGTTCACCACGCTCGCCCAATGGCAGAACTACGACGGCTATCGCGCCATGTACGAGAGCACGAATGTCGATCGTCAGGGCCTGCTCATCTGGATGAGCCATCCCGCGTGGCCGTCGATGGTCTGGCAGACCTACGACTACTATTTCGAGCCCACGGCGGCCTATTTCGGCGTGAAAAAAGCGTGCGAACCGCTCCATGTGCAGTGGAATGCGCTGACCGACAGCGTCGAAATCGTCAATCGCACGGCCCGCGACCACAAATTGCTCACGGTTGAGGCCCGCCTTCTCGACAAATTCGGGCGCGAACTGGCCTGCGAAGACCACGTCATCGACGTGAACCCCGACGAGACCCGCGCCGCAATGCCGATTCCATCCATTTCCAGCCTTCTCGCCACCGAAAAAGTCGGTTTCCTCCGCCTCCGGCTGAGCAACGCCGCCAACGACGCGCTCTCGGAAAACACCTATGTCTGCGGAGCCGAAACGGGCAATTATCAGGCACTCAGAGAACTGCCTCAGGCCCAGGTGAAAGTGGACTCGAAGGTCAGCAACCAACTCATTTTGGAGAATGTCGGCAACGTGCCCGCCCTGATGCTCCGTCTGAACCTGAAGGGCGACGACGGCGAGCAAATCCTGCCCGTCATCTATTCCGACAACTATTTCCACCTGATGCCCGGCGAGAAGCGCACCGTCAGTTTCGAGTGGGACAGGCGCGACGGCCGAAATCAGGAGCCCGTCGTGGAAATTACCGGATTTAATTTGGCATTTCTTCCCATTTCATTCGTTTTTTAACTCAATTTTTCGTAACTTTGCACATCATTTTTGAAATCCACAGATATGAGTACCGTAAAAATCTTAGACAAGACGTTCCGCACGTCGATTCCCGAGAGTGAAATTCTGCAGCGCGTAAAGGCCGTGGCAGAGCGTATTAACCACGATTTGGCCGACAAAAATCCGCTGTTTCTGGCCGTGCTGAACGGCTCGTTCATCTTCGCCGCCGACCTGATGCGCGAAATCACCATTCCGTGCGAAATCTCGTTTGTGAAGTTGGCCTCGTATTCCGGAACGACCTCGACCGGAAAGATTACCGAGGTAATCGGCATCAACGAAGATCTGGCGAACCGGACGGTGGTCATCGTCGAGGACATCGTGGACACGGGACTGACGATGAAGCGCATGATTGAAACCATCGGCACGCGAAATCCGGCTTCGGTACACATCTGTACGCTGCTCTTGAAGCCCGAGAAACTGCAGGTTGACCTGAACATCGAGTACGTTGCCATGGAGATTCCCAACGACTTCATCGTGGGCTACGGCCTCGACTACGACCAGCAGGGCCGCACGCTGCGCGATATTTACACGATTGTGCCGGAAAAGATGAAAAATATCGTGATTTTCGGCGCTCCGGGCTCGGGACAGGGCACGCAGAGCGACAAAATGATTGAGAAATACGGTTTTGAACACATTTCGACGGGCGACGTGCTCCGCAGCGAAATCAAAAACGAGACGGAACTCGGCAAGACCGCCAAGCAGTACATTGACCAAGGCCAACTCGTGCCCGACCAGTTGATTGTCGATATGCTCGCGTCGGTCTATGACAAGTTCGGCAGCGACCACAAAGGCGTGATTTTCGACGGTTTTCCGCGCACCATTCCGCAGGCCGAGGCGTTGAAGGCGATGCTGGCCGAGCGCGGTCACAAAGTGGCTGCGATGATTGAACTCGACGTGCCCGAGGACGAACTGATGAAGCGCCTCGTGTTGCGCGGTCAGATGAGTGGACGCTCGGACGACAACGAGGAAACCATCAAAAAGCGCCTCGATGTCTATCACTCGCAGACCTCGCCGCTCATCGACTGGTACGAGCAGGAGGGCATCCGCCACCACATCGACGGACTGGGCGACCTCGACCGCATTTTCGGCGATATTTGCAAAGTGATTGAGGAATGTTGAGTGGAGAACGTCGGAGAAACCGATAAATCGATAATTCAACACTCAACATTCAAAATTCAACATTCAAAAAATGGCCGAATCGAACTTTGTCGACTACGTGAAAATCCTCTGTCGCTCGGGCAAGGGCGGCAGGGGCTCGATGCACCTCAAGCACGTGAAATACAACTATAACGGCGGTCCCGACGGGGGCGACGGCGGTCGTGGCGGCGACATCATCCTGCGCGGAAACCACAACTACTGGACGCTGCTCCACCTGCGCTATCAGCGGCATCTCTTCGCTGAGCACGGCGGAAACGGCGGCAAGGACAAATGCCACGGCACCGACGGGAAAGACCTTTACGTCGACGTGCCGCCCGGAACGGTGGTCTACAACGCCGAAACGGGAAAATTCGTCTGCGACGTGAATTACGACGGGCAGGAAGTGGTGCTGCTGAAAGGCGGTCGGGGCGGATTGGGCAATTTCCAGTTCCGCTCGGCCACGAATCAGGCACCGCGCTTTGCCCAGCCGGGCGAGCCGATGCAGGAAATGACGGTGATTCTCGAACTGAAACTGCTCGCCGACGTGGGGCTCGTGGGCTTTCCGAACGCTGGAAAGTCGACCCTCGTTTCGGCCTTGTCGAACGCGCGGCCGAAAATCGCCAATTATCCTTTCACGACGATGGAGCCGAGCCTCGGCATCGTCGCCTACCACGATGGAAAATCGTTCGTGATGGCCGACATTCCGGGCATCATCGAGGGCGCGAGCGAGGGCAGGGGACTCGGTTTGCGCTTCCTGCGCCACATCGAGCGCAATTCGCTGCTGCTTTTTATGGTTCCGGGCGACACCGACGACATTCGGCGCGAATACGAAATCCTGCTCAACGAACTCCGCCAGTTCAACCCCGAAATGCTCGGAAAACACCGCGTCTTGGCCATCACGAAGTGCGATTTGCTCGACGAGGAATTGATGGAAATGCTGCGTCCGACACTGCCCGACGACCTGCCCGTGGTCTTCATTTCGGCCGTGACGGGCTTCGGCCTCGACGAACTGAAAGACGTGCTCTGGCGCGAACTCAACGCCGAGTCGAACAAACTGGAAGTCATCACCTCGACCGACACACTCATCCACCGCGACAAGGACATGAGCCGCATGGCGCAGGAACTCTCTGCCGAGGGCGAGGACGAAGACATCATCTTCCTCGACGAAGACGACATCGAAGACATGGAAGAAGATTTATATTGAAACCTGCTGAAGCAATGGAAAACACCAGCCAACAACAAGCAAAAGCGCAGTTGCGGCCAATCAACTCACTGCCATCCCTTGCCTTTGACCATGACGAGATAATGACCGATGCCATCGCCCATTACAACAATTTTGTTGGTAATGCACTTGATTTATCAAAAGAGAACTTGGATCTGGAAAACCTGAAGCAGCAAAGCTTTGAAGGTTTTTTGACAGTAGGCGACTTAATGACAAATCCTCATCAAATACCGAAAGAGCAAGGTGTTTACGTTTTAATTTTACCGAAAAACGCACAACCTACTTTTCTTACGAATGGGACAGGAGGATTTTTTAAGGATAAGAACCCGAATGTGGACATATCAGAATTAGAGGCAAACTGGATTGATGATACAAACATACTGTATATTGGCAAAGCTGGTGGGACGACTAACGCTACGCTTCAGTCAAGACTGATGCAGTATTTGAAATTTGGTATGGGCAAAAAGATTGGCCACTGGGGGGGGAGGTATGTCTGGCAATTGGCAAACTCTCGTGACTTGATCGTTTGCTGGAAAACGACTAACGAGAATCCGCGAGACATTGAAAAGAGAATGATTGCAGAGTTCAAAGCAAAACATAATGGGCGCCGACCGTTTGCAAACTTAAAAGATTAGTGCTATGGCGAAATTGGGTAAGCAGTTCTGGCAGAAATTGTTGGTAACGATTATATTTTTATCAATACTGTATGGCATAACCATTTATTTCGCCCTGCAAGAACGAGAACGGAACCAAGAGCGACGTCGAGTCGAAGCAGAACAACAAAGAATCAGAGAAGAGAAATATTTGCAATGGCGTGACTCTTTTCGACATTATAATGAGTGCATTGCTAATACCATAAAAGAGCGAAAACGAGTGAATATTACCTCCAAGGATGATGAGCTGGATGATGATGACATTGACCCATATGAAGACCCAGATTTCGACGACTTGTTTCCTGGGGAAGAATATGACGAAGAGTTTATTGACCGTTCGACAGGCGACCCGGAATTATATCCGGAATTACATGAATAACGAATATGATAAGAACTATTACAATCTGGTAATTATTTTTCTCGATATAAAATTAGACTGAAGCCCTCGCTTGGGTTTCAGCCTTTTTTGTTACCTTTGTTTTTACCACATAACCTCAGTAACATGAACAAAGGTACACATTTTCTTGGATTCTCACAAATATTATCGGAAGAAATCGTGCCCCCGGCTTTGCCGAAAGTGCTCCCGCTCGAGAAAAATCAAATAAAATTTGTTTTTCTGCTCACTTATGCGTACCTTTGGCCCAAAATAGGAGTGAGAATGAAGAAATCATGGATTGTCTCTCTTGCCCTCGTGCTTGGCTCGTTGGCAGCTGTGGCAGGCGACGATGTGTTTACCGTGGCTACGCTCAACGTCGATGGACTGCCTTCCTATATCGGCGGCATCCATATCAATCCTGACGGCCCTGGCGGCGAGACATGGCGCGTGGGCGGCTACCTGGCTCGGAAGGGATACGACATTATTGGCGTACAGGAAGACTTCAACTATGATGAAGAGCTGCGCACGCCACTTGAAGAAACGCATTACTGCGGTGACTGGCAAGGG
>JAFUVC010000158.1 GCA_017483785.1 Prevotella sp. | reverse complement strand
CCTGCAACTCTACGCGGTTCACCTTCACGCCCCATTTGTCTGTGGCGTCGTCGAGCACGGCACGCAGTTTCGTGTTGATGGTGTCGCGCGAGGTCAGCGTCTGGTCGAGTTCGAGTTCGCCGATGATGTTACGCAGCGTGGTCTGCGTGAGTTTCTCAATGGCGTTGGGCAGGTTTGAAATCTCATAGACGGCCTTGAACGGATCGACAATCTGGAAATAGAGCAGGGCGTTGATTTCCATCTGGATGTTGTCTTTCGTGATGACGTTCTGGCGGTCGAAGTCATAGACTTGCTCGCGCAGGTCGATGGAGTCCGAGTAGGCATAGCGTCCGCGCTGGAGCACTACGATTTGCTTGGCGCGGTCGATGAAGGGGATAATCAGGTTGATGCCCGGGTTCAGCGTGGCATAATAGCGTCCGAGACGCTCGATAATCTTCGTCTCGCTCTGCGGGATGATCACTAACGCCATTTTGGCGAAGATGATTACCAATACGACGATGGCAATCAGTACATAACTCATAATGTCCATAGTTGTTGAAATGTTTGTTAATTGTTAATTATTAATTGTTAATTGTTTCCACGGTGATAATCGTGCTTTCGCGATCCACCACGCAGACAGTCTCTCCGACGGGAATGGCTTCGTCGCTTTTCGACACGGCCTTCCAGACGTCGCCGTCGATTTGCACGCGGCCGAAGCCGTCGGCCTCAATCGGCTCCACGACGCGGCCCTTGCGCCCGAGAAGCGCATCGGCGTTACTCACTCGGTTTTGGTCGTTGCGGTGCAGATAGCGCAGCGCAAACGGACGCACCAGAAACAGGCTCACTAACGTAAACACGGCGAAAACGGCCAGTTGAACGTAGAATCCGGCTCCGAAGGCCGCACTCATGGCTGCAAAGGCTGCGCCGATGGAGAAGCAGAGGATGAAGAAATCGCCTGCCGTGAGTTCCAAAATCAGGCAGAGAACGGCTATCACCGCCCACATCTGCCAAAGGTGTTGTGCTAAGTAGTCAATCATGTTCATTTACAATTTACTGATTTACAATTTACTGATTTACAATTTACTGATTTACAATTTACTAATATACATTTATTTTTTTAGAGTGAAAGCACGAAGTCGTCCCAGTCTTTCGACGAGCCTTTCCGCCCGAACACTTTCTGGTAGAGTCGGCTGCGCGTGGAGGCCACGCTTTCTTTCGAGTGGGCGGTGAGCGTGGCGATGTCTTTCGGTTGCAGCCGTACCTTGATGAGCAGGCTCACGTGGTAGTCTTGGTCGCTCATGCGATAGAGTTCGTAGAGCCGCTCGGTGAAGTTCGTATAGACCGAGTTGACCACCTGCGCCAGCCTGCGCCAGTCGTTGTTGCCCATGCAGTCGCCTCGGTCGAGCAGTTGCTGCATGCGGCCGTAGATTTCGCTTCCGAAAATGACGCTTTCGGCCTGCGAGCGCTTCTCGTCCTCGAGTTCTGCCATGCGGTTGGCGTAGTCGAGCCGCGTCTTTTTCTCCTCGAGTTCCAGCCGGAGCACCGAATTTTCGTCGCCCAGTTTCCTGATGAGGCCTTCCAGTTCGGCTATTCGCTGGCGGTTCTGCTCAATTCCCTCTCGGCTCTGTGCCTGCTGCTCCACTTGCATGGCGCGAACCTTGTTGAGTCGTTCTTGCAGGTCGAGCACCTTTCGGCGGCTGTTCTGCACGGTCAGCACAAACAGCGTCACGTAGGTGACTGCCCCGATGAGCAGCAGAAACCATTCGCGGTCGGTGAGAATTGTCGTCATCAAATCCATCTGTTATGTTCTTTTTTCAGTTTTCCGATGGCAAAGTTAGCATTAAAAATCGACATTTGCAAGAAAATGGGTTCGCAATAATTCGCAATCGTTCGGTTGGTTCGCAAAAGTTAAAATCTGGTTTGCAAAAGGCCGAAAAAAGCGCCAAGTGGGGTGTCACTCGGCGCCGTTTTCTTATTTTTCTTTCAGTTTTTCGTAAGAGGCCATCGGAATGGCGTCGGTTCGCTCCCAGATGGGCCAACGGGCTCTGATTATCTGGTATTGCTGGCCCACTTCCTTCTGCCGCTGAAACGCGAATCGGGCGTTCACATAGCCGTCTGCGCCGTCTTTTCCGACCACGAAGCAGTAGAGCGTCTGCACATAGCCCACGACGCGGCCGCTCTCCTTCAAGGCGTCTGTGAGCCAGTCCTGCTGCGGAATGACGACG
Source organism: Prevotella sp. (assembly GCA_017483785.1). Lineage (GTDB taxonomy): Bacteria > Bacteroidota > Bacteroidia > Bacteroidales > Bacteroidaceae > Prevotella. The sequence continues at coordinate 3,684 of JAFUVC010000158.1, read as the reverse complement.
GTTTCAATCTTCACGTTGGGGAATTTCGCCTCGAAGGCCTGTCGGCAGGTTTCGCGGAAGAAGTCGCTGTCGTTGCCTTTGTAGAGGTTCACGGTGTAGAGCGGCATGTACCACGTTCCGTTGATTTTCACGCTGTCGGCGCGCTTCGAGGGGTCCACGCGGTCTTCAAAACCGATGGCGTCGCCCAGTTCGTTGGCGGTCTTTTCAATTTCGTTCACCGTTTTCTTGGCCAGTCGCGAGAGTCGCTGTCCGAATTTCTCTTTTTGCGGCTTTTTCTCCGTCTGTGCGGTGGCTGGCGCAATGCTTATCGTGGCGATGGCCAGCATCATCAGTAAGATTTTTTTCTTCATATCCATCAAGTTTTTGCTTTCAAATTCAGGAATTCTGTCGCAAAAATAGCACAATCTGCCGAAATGGAGGCTTTTCGGGCGTTTGTTTTCATGATTATTAACTAAACGACTGACAAACCGTCGCTTCAGAGTGACAAATTGGCGGATTTTCGCGGTTGGCGCAGGTTTTGAGCATCAATTATTGAAAATTGAACATTAAAATAAATAAGGAGGAACGAAAAATGACATTCGACAAATTCACCATCAAGGCGCAGGAGGCCGTGCAGACGGCCGTCAACCGCGCTCAGGAGGCCGGACAACAGGCCGTTGAACCCGTTCACTTGCTCTACGGCATCATGCAGAAGGGCAAGGACGTGACCGACTATCTGTTTGGCAAGTTGGGCGTGAATGCCCAGCAAATGGAACGGCTCGTGGAGGGCGAAATTGCGCATCTGCCGCGCGTTCAGGGCGGTGAGCCCTATTTTGCAAACGCGGCGAATCAGGTGTTGCAGCGCGCTGTGGACACGGCCCAGAAGATGGGCGACGAGTTCGTCAGCGTGGAGCCGATGCTGCTTGCGCTGCTCGGCGTGAACTCCACGGCGAGCCGAATCCTGAAAGACGCCGGCGTGACCGAAAAAGCCCTGCAGCAGGCCGTCGCGGAGTTGCGGCAGGGCCAGAAAGTGCAGTCGATGAGCGGCGACGAGAATTTCCAGGCACTTTCGAAATATGCCAAGAACCTCGTCGATGACGCGCGAAAAGGCAAACTCGACCCCGTCATCGGGCGCGACGACGAGATTCGCCGCGTGTTGCAGATTCTTTCGCGGCGCACGAAAAACAACCCGATTCTCATCGGCGAGCCAGGCACGGGTAAAACCGCCATCGTCGAGGGTCTGGCGCAGCGAATCGTGCGCGGAGACGTGCCCGAAAACCTGAAAAACAAGCAACTTTTCTCGCTCGACATGGGCGCGCTGCTCGCCGGAGCGAAGTACAAGGGCGAGTTCGAGGAGCGGCTCAAGGGCGTGGTGAAGGAAGTGACGCAGGCCGAGGGCGAAATCATCCTTTTCATCGACGAAATCCACACGCTCGTGGGTGCTGGCGGCGGCGAGGGTGCCATGGACGCGGCCAACATTCTGAAACCGGCGCTGGCGCGTGGCGAACTGCGGGCCATCGGTGCCACGACGCTCAACGAATACCAGAAATATTTCGAGAAAGACAAGGCGCTGGAGCGTCGTTTCCAGACTGTCATGGTCGATGAACCCGACGAACTGTCGGCCATTTCGATTCTGCGCGGCCTGAAAGAGCGCTACGAAAACCACCACAAGGTGCGCATTCAGGACGACGCCTGCATTGCCGCCGTGAAACTCTCGGAGCGCTACATCAGTGAGCGATTCCTGCCCGACAAGGCCATCGACCTGATGGACGAGGCCGCCGCGAAACTGCGCATGGAGCGCGACTCCGTGCCCGAGGAACTCGACGAAATCATGCGAAAGCGGGCGCAACTGGAGATTGAGCGCGAGAGCATTAAAAGGGAAAGCCTCACCCCCGACCCCTCCCCCGAAGGGAGGGGAGACCAGAAACTCCAGATGATGGAAAAGCAAATCGCCGAACTGCGCGACCAGGAAATGCAGATGCGCGCCCAGTGGGAGAGCGAAAAAGGCCTTTCCGACAAGTATCAGCAGGTGAAGGAGGCCATCGAGCAACTGAAATTCGAGGCCGAGCGCGCCGAGCGCGAAGGCAATTACGGCCGGGTGGCCGAAATCCGCTACGGCATGCTGAAGCAGAAAGAAGAGGAACTCAACGCCCTGCAAACCGAACTGAAAAACTCGCCGCAGGGCGGATTGGAGGGAGCCGTCACCGCCGACGACATCGCCGAGGTGGTGAGCCGCTGGACGGGCATTCCCGTGACGCGCATGATGCAGAGCGAGAAAGAAAAACTGCTCCATCTGGAAGGCGAACTCCACCGTCGCGTCATCGGGCAAGACGATGCCATCCGGGCCGTCAGCGACGCCGTGCGCCGCTCGCGAGCCGGACTGCAAGACCCGAAACGCCCCATCGCCTCGTTCATTTTCCTCGGCACGACGGGCGTCGGCAAGACCGAACTGGCGAAGGCACTGGCCGAATACCTCTTCAACGACGAAACGATGATGACGCGAATCGACATGTCGGAATATCAGGAGAAGCACACCGTCAGCCGACTCGTCGGCGCGCCTCCGGGATACGTCGGCTACGACGAGGGCGGACAACTCACCGAGGCCGTGCGCCGCAAGCCGTACAGCGTCTTGCTGTTCGACGAAATCGAAAAAGCGCATCCCGACGTCTTCAACATCCTCTTGCAGGTGCTTGACGATGGCCGGCTCACCGACAACAAGGGCCGCACGGCCAATTTCAAGAACACCTTGATTATCATGACGTCGAACGCCACACGCGACCAACTGCGCGCGCTGATGCGCCCCGAATTCCTGAACCGAATCGACGAAATCATCACCTTCGACCAACTCACGAAGGAGCAGATTGCCGACGTGGTGACGCTGCTACTCAAGAACGTGCGCACGATGCTCGCCCCGCAGGGCTTCCAACTCGAATGGACGCCGCAGGCCGTCGATTACCTCGCCGACGTGGGCTACGACCCGCAGTTCGGTGCTCGGCCCGTGAAGCGCGCCATTCAGCAGCACCTGCTCAACGAACTCTCGAAACGGCTGCTCTCCGGCCAAATCACGCCCGAAAAGCCCATCATCGTCGATGAGTTCGGCGACGGACTCGTGTTTCGCAACTAATCGATGCAAAAAAAACTGATCGGATTTGTGCGGACTTATTATAAAATTGGCGGAGCCCAGAATTTCGCGGAATCAGCCGTTACGACATCGTTGCGGTCAACGCCAAACGGCTTGAAACCCGATGGGATGAGGTGAACGTATCGCCCGACATTCTTATTGGCCGACGGCTCTTGGTCATAGTGAAGTGTTTCCCAACTGCTATACCAATAGCTGTTTTTGGCGATGTAGGTGTGGTGGTAGCTGACCTTGCAACTGCCTTTTTCGTCGAATTCGGGATGATAGCAAATGGGCTTGTCCTCGATGTAGCGTTGGCGTATTTTCCGCTTGCGCGTAGTTTGTCAGAATTTAATCGTAGTGCTACCGATGGATTAGGTGAAAGGCTGATTCCGAAGGCAACTTTTGGGAACGTAATCGACGGATAAGGACCAGTACAGAAATATGCAGATTGTCCCGTTTTTGAAACATAAATATTCAAAATGATTATGGCAGCCACCGTTAATAGTCCGATTATGGCGAAAAGGCCATAGATAATCTTCCACATGAGCTTTGCCCAACGCTTTAAAGTCAATTTCTTCATCGTT
>JAFUVC010000157.1 GCA_017483785.1 Prevotella sp. | reverse complement strand
TTTCAATTCTAATCCTGCCTCGCGCAAGATGGCCTGCGCATTCAGCAGAGACTGGCGGGTCTGCTCCTTCACGCCGCCGTCGGGAAACTGGCCCGTGGCAAGGTCAATCGGGAGTTGTCCACTCGCAAACACGAATCCGTTTGCCTCAATGGCCTGACTATAGGGGCCGATGGCAGCCGGTGCTGCCGATGTCTTGATTGCATTCATAATTGCTCAATTTGTTTAGATGCTGCAAAAGTAAGCAATTATTTTGGAAAAACCTAAAAATCGGCCGAAATTTCATTTCCCTGAAGGAAAACCCTGCCGACGACGGGCGTAGTGTAGGCGTAAGGCAGGAAATCGACCGACGGCAGGTCGGCCATGAAGAAATTCGCCACGTTGCCCCTGCGAATGCTGCCATACTCACGGCTCAGCCCCATGGCGGCCGCGCTGTTCACGGTGGCCGCGTTGATGGCCTCGGCGGGCAGCAGCCGCATCTTGATGCAGGCGAGCGAAACGGCAAATTTCATGTCGCCCGAGGGGGTCGAGCCGGGATTGTAGTCCGACGCAATGGCGAGCGGCAGGCCTGCCTCGATGATTTTTCGGGCTGGCGCAAAGGGCATATTCAGGAAAAACGACGTGCCGGGAAGGGCCGTGGGAATGGTTGGCTGGTCATGGAGCAGTTCTATATCGCGGTCGGTCATGCTCTCCAAGTGGTCAACCGAGAGGGCTCCGTTTCTCACGGCCACCTCCACCCCACCCGAGTCGGCGAGTTCCTGACCGTGAATTTTTCCGCGCAGGCCGAATTTCAGGGCTGCTTTCAGGATTCGGTCGGTTTCGTCGGGCGTGAAAAAGCCCTTGTCGCAAAACACATCGACGAAATCGGCCAGCCCTTCGCGGGCCACTTCGGGCAGCATTTCGTTGATAATCAAATCGACGTATTCACCCTGTCTGCCGGCATATTCGCGACCGACGGCATGGGCACCGAGGAACGTCGCCATCACCTTCAGCGGTGCCGTCTGCTTGATTCGGCGGATGACGCGCAGCATTTTCAGTTCGTCGGCAGTGTTCAGCCCGTAGCCGCTCTTGATTTCAACGGCTCCCGTGCCTTTTCTGACGATTTCGCGGACGCGCCGCATGGCCTGTTCGTAGAGTTCGTCCTCGCTCGCCTCGTGCAGACGGTCGGCAGAATTCAGGATTCCGCCGCCCCGACGGGCGATTTCCTCGTAACTCAGGCCGCGAATCTTGTCAACAAACTCGCCTTCGCGACTTCCGGCATAGACAATGTGCGTGTGGCAGTCGCAAAACGACGGGAAAATCATGCTCTGGCCGACATCGACGCGCTCGCCGTCGGTCTGCGGCACGTCGTCCATGCTTCCGAAGTCCTTGATTCGACCGTTTTCGACGAGCATCCAAGCGTTTTCAAGGGTTTTCAACTCGCTCATCTCGCGTCCTGCGAGGCACAGCCTGTCGTCGTTGCGAACGCCCACGAGCGTTCCGATATTCACAAAAAGCGTTGTCTGCATAGTTTTTAGGGCTGGTAGTTACGGAGGAACAAAATGGCCCGCTCGATGTAGGGATACATCACGACGTCGTCGGAGATAAACGGCACCAATTCGCGGAAAGAATCGCGGATTTTCATGATTTTCGGCGACGATTTCTTCGGCAGGCGGAAGTCGAGGGCCTGCGCGGCATTGAAAAGTTCAATGGCCAGCACGCGCTCGGTGTTGAGCACCACCTGCTGGAGTTTCAACGCGGCGTTGGCACCCATCGAAACGAGGTCTTCCTGGTCTTGGCACGACGGAATCGAATCGACCGACGACGGCATGGCGAGGCTCTTGTTGAGCGAGACGCACGAGGCTGCCGTGTACTGCGTAATCATGAATCCGCTGTTCAGTCCGGGGGTTGCCACGAGAAAGTCGGGCAGTCCGCGCAAACCGCTTACCAGACGATAAATCCGGCGCTCGGAGATGTTTGCGAGTTCGCTCATGGCAATCGACAGGAAGTCGATGGGCAGCGCGATGGGTTCGCCGTGGAAATTGCCTGCGGAAATAATCAAATCCTCGTCGGGGCAGACGGTCGGATTGTCCGTGGCGGAGTTGATTTCAATATCGATGACCGATTTCACATAGCGCAGCGTGTCTTTCACCGCGCCGTGCACCTGCGGCACGCAACGGAACGAATACGGGTCCTGCACATGCACCTTCGGGCTCTGAATCAGTTCGCTGCCGTCGAGCAACTCGCGGAAATGCTCTGCGGTTTCAATCTGCCCCTGATGAGGGCGAACCGCGTGGACGGCATGGGTGAACGGCTCGATTCGGCCGTCGAAAGCGTCGAGCGACATGGCTGCGATGGCGTCGGCCCAGTCTGACAGACGCTGGGCCTCGAGCAACGACCAGACGGCGTATGCACTCATGTTCTGCGTGCCGTTGAGCAGTGCCAAGCCCTCTTTCGACGCCATTTCTATAGGTTTCCAGCCCATTTTGGCAAGCATTTCACGCCCGCTGACGATTTCGCCGTCCATGTCAACTTCGCCCTCGCCCACCAACGGCAGGCAGAGATGAGCCAGCGGAACGAGGTCGCCCGAAGCGCCGAGCGAGCCCTGCCGATAGACCACCGGCAGAATGTCGTGGTTGAAAAAGTCGATCAGACGCTCCACGGTGTCGAGTTTGCAGCCTGAATAGCCATAACTGAGCGACTGAATTTTGAGCAGCAGCATGATGCGCACGATGTTTTTCTCGGTGCGCTCGCCAACGCCGCAAGCGTGGCTCTTCATGAGGTTCACCTGCAACTGCGAGAGTTCATGCTTGCCGATTGAAACCTTGCAAAGCGAGCCAAAGCCCGTCGTCACGCCATAGACCGGCTCGGTCTGACTGGCAATTTTCTCGTCGAGATATTTGCGGCAGCGCACGATTCGACGGCGTGCGTCGTCGCTCAAAGCCAACTGTTCGTGATTCCTGATAATTTCTCCAATTCGTTCGATGGTTAGGTGTTCTGTGCTAATGTAGTGGGTAGTCATAGGTTTTGGAATTTAGTTTTAGGTTACAAAGTTACGAATTTTTTCTTCATCATGAAATATTTTTGGGAAAAATATTCATAAAATATGTAAAACGGCACTATAAAACGAAAAAAGCCGCCCGAATCGTTCGGACGGCCTTTCTCTATTTTTGACTTTACAGCCGGGTCTTACTTCAGTTCAGCAAGGTACTTGATGGTGCGAACCATCTGCGAGGTGTAAGAGTTCTCGTTGTCGTACCAGCTGACAACCTGCACCTGATAGGTGTCGTCGTCGATTTTGCTGACCATGGTCTGCGTAGCATCGAAGAGCGAACCGAACTTCATGCCGATAACGTCGCTGCTGACGATTTCGTCCTCGGTGTAGCCGAACGACTCGTTCGAGGCGGCCTTCATGGCGGCGTTGATGCCTTCCTTCGTGATGTCCTTACCCTTCACAACGGCAACGAGGATGGTCGTAGAGCCGGTGGGCGTCGGAACACGCTGGGCAGAGCCGATGAGCTTGCCGTTCAGTTCGGGAATAACCAGACCGATGGCCTTGGCAGCACCCGTAGAGTTGGGAACGATGTTGCAGGCACCGGCGCGGCTGCGACGGAGGTCGCCCTTGCGCTGCGGGCCGTCGAGAATCATCTGGTCGCCCGTGTAGGCGTGGATGGTGCTCATGATACCGCTGCAGATGGGAGCGAACTTGTTCAGGGCGTCGGCCATGGGAGCCAGGCAGTTCGTGGTGCAAGAAGCTGCGCTGATCACGGTGTCGGCGGGAGTCAGGTTCTTGTGGTTCACGTTATAGACGATGGTGGGCAGGTCGTTGCCGGCGGGAGCCGAAATCACAACCTTCTTGGCACCGGCCTGAATGTGGGCCGAAGCCTTTTCCTTCGAGGTGTAGAAACCTGTGCACTCGAGCACAACGTCAACATTCAACTCGCCCCAAGGCAGTTCAGCAGCGTTGGGCTTAGCATAAATCGTGATTTTCTTACCGTCAACTACGATGTAGTCTTCACCGGCCTCAACAGTGTGTTTTCCTTCACCGAACTTGCCTGCGAAACCACCCTGTGCGGTGTCGTACTTCAGCAGGTGAGCCAGCATTTTGGGGCTGGTCAGGTCGTTGATTGCTACTACTTCATAACCTTCAGCCTCGAACATCTGACGGAATGCGAGGCGACCGATACGGCCGAAGCCGTTAATTGCAACTTTTGTCATCTTTTTACTTAAAATTAAAAGGGTTATACCTAAAATTCAATCTATTTTCCTAATTTTCGACACTTTTTTTTGTTTTCGGGTGCAAAGTTACAAAAAAATTCTTATATTTGCACGAGAATTTTGTATTATTTACTAATAAATTAACTTAATTAAATTGTATTATGGGATTTGTAAAAGAATTTAAAGAGTTTGCCATGAAAGGCAACGTAATGGACATGGCTGTCGGTGTCATCATCGGCGGCGCGTTTGGAAAAATCGTCTCGAGCCTCGTGGACGATATTCTCATGCCGCTGATTGGCAAGGCTACGGGTGGCGTGAGTTTCACCGACTTGTTCGTGAACCTCGGTGAAGGCCAGTACAGCACTTTGGCTGCTGCCAAGGAGGCCGGTGCCGCTGTTTTCGCTTATGGTCAGTTCATCCAGAACATCATCGACTTCCTTATCGTGGCGTTCTGTATCTTCCTGATGATCAAGGGCATGAATTCGCTCAACAAGAAGAAGGAAGAAGA
>JAFUVC010000156.1 GCA_017483785.1 Prevotella sp. | reverse complement strand
TCGTTGCAGCCATCACTAAGGTATTCTCCATCGATGATGAAGAAGTGCTTGATGCACTGGTCAATGAATCTGATGAACTTGCTCATATCTGCGAATTATATCAATGTAAAATGGCGAGTTAGGAACTCCCGAAACTTAAATAAATAATACTATCTATGAGGCTGCTAAGCCTTTCGAAATCAATGCGTTAAGGTTTAAAGAAACGTCAGACCCTCGACAGACGACTTCTTCAAAATCCCATAAACAGGATTGTTGTAGAAGCTTATCGTTTGGATAGGTATGACAACTTTAGAACTAGAAAGTCAGTATATGATACTAACTCGTTGTAGAAGCTTATCGTTTTTTATTGAACAAAAATGCGGATTTCCGCAAAATTGTTCAATAAATTTTTGGAGGGTTCAATGTTTTTGCTTATCTTTGCTGAACAAAAGTGTATAAATCCGCAAAAACGTTCATTGGCTATGGTTGTTCAGCGTCATATTTACCTTCAAGAACTCATCAAGCGAAAGCACAATGGCATGATCAAGGTCATCACTGGCATTCGCAGATGTGGCAAGTCATTCCTGCTCTTTAATTTGTTTGCAGATTATCTTATTGAGCAAGGCGTTCACGAAGACCACATTGTCAAAATAGATTTGGAGGATCGTCGCAACAGGTCTCTCCGCAACCCCGACAGGCTGCTTGCCCACATCGACGACAGACTTAAGGATGAGGCCATGTACTATATCCTTTTGGATGAGGTGCAACTTGTCTCTGAATTTGAAGATGTGCTTAATAGTTACCTGAAAGTCCCTAATGCCGATGTCTATGTGACGGGCAGTAATTCCAGATTTCTGTCCAAGGATGTGATAACTGAGTTTCGCGGCAGGGGTGATGAGGTAAAGATTGCGCCATTGAGTTTCAGTGAATATCTTTCAGTTGCCAACACTTCTCAAGAGCAGGCTTTCAGAGACTATATAGTTTATGGTGGACTCCCTATTGTTGCCCTCACGTCAGACAACGCACAGAAAGAAAAATATCTGAAAGATTTGTTTGAAACCGTCTATCTGCGAGACATTAAGGAGCGTTACCATATCAAACAGGAAAAAGAAATGGAAGAAGTCATCAACGTCTTGGCTTCTTCCATCGGCGGACTGACTAATCCCACCAAATTACAAAACACTTTCAAAAGTGTTAAGAACATTGACATTTCCAAAAATACCATCATCTCTTATTTAGACATTTTGCAGGATGTCTTCATGGTAGAAAAGTCTGTTCGCTACGACATCAAGGGCAAGCGCTACATCGATACGCCCTCGAAATATTTTTTTGAAGACCTCGGACTGCGCAATGCCCGTCTGAACTTCCGCCAAATAGAAGAAACCCACCTGATGGAGAACCTTATCTATAATGAACTCCGCAGGCGAGGCTTTTCGGTGGATGTGGGAGAGGTTACAATCAACGAACAGACTGGTGACGGCAAGAAAATCCGCAAACAGTTAGAAGTTGATTTCGTCTGCAATCAAGGCTTCAAACGCTATTACGTGCAGTCGGTCTTCAGCATTGCCGATGATGAGAAACGTGAGCAAGAACTGAAATCCCTTCGTCAAATCAAAGACAGCTTTCAGAAAATCGTCATCACAGGCAGTGACTCCCCCCGTTATCAAAATGACGACGGCATACTTTTTATGAGTATTTACGATTTCTTGACAAGAGATTCACTAAACTAAACCCACAGAAAAATATGAAAGTACTGCTCATTAACGGAAGCGCACGCAAGGAGGGAAACACCTTCGTGGCGCTCTCAGAAATTGCCAAGACACTGGAGAAAAACGGCGTTGAGGCCGAGATCCTGCAAATTGGAAACAAGCCCGTGAGGGGCTGCATCGCCTGCGGACAGTGCCAGATGAAGCAACTGGGCCGCTGCGTGTTCGACGACGACGTCTGCAACCGCATCGTGGAGAAATTTGACGAAGCCGACGGCCTGATTATCGGCTCGCCCGTCTATTACGGCCAACCCAACGGCGCCGTTCTGGCCGTGATGCAGCGCGCGTTCTTCGCCGCCTCGGCCAAAGTGAAAAACAAGCCTGCGGCAGCCGTCACGATTTGTCGGCGCGGTGGAGCCACGTCGGCTTTCCAGACGATGAACATGATGTTCCAGATGATGAACATGCCCGTGGTGACGTCGCAATACTGGAACATTGCCTACGGACGCGAACCCGGACAGGTCGCCCTCGACACGGAGGGCATGCAGACCATGCGCACGCTGGGCGACAACATGGCGTGGCTACTGAAGAAGATTCATGCCGACGGGCAGCCCAATTACCCCGAGCGCGAGGAGTGGCAACCCATGCATTTCATTCGATAACATTAAAAATTCAAGAAAAAATGCACAGAAAACTCATGACCCTATGGTTGCTGATGCTGTCGATGGCAGTGATGGCGCAACCGAAACCTTACCACGGCGACGGCATCGACGATGTGTTGCGATTTGCCCCTGTGGCCTCTGTTTTTGCCCTGAAAGCCTGCGGCGTGGAGGGCAGTTCGTCGTGGAAACGGCTGCTGGTGAACACGGCGGCCAGCATGGCGCTCTCTGCCGGAACGACGTGGGGACTCAAGCACATCGTCAAGGAGGAGCGGCCCGACGGAACCGACATGAAATCGTTTCCCTCGGGCCACGCGATGGTTGCCTTCGCCGGCGCACATATTTTATGTAAGGAGTATGGCCGGAGGTCGGTTTGGTATCCCGTGGCGGGCTATGCCGTGGCCACGGCCGTGGGAATAGACCGAGTACGCCGCAACCGCCACCACTGGTACGACGTGGTGGCTGGGGCCGCCATCGGCTTTCTCGGCACGGAAGCAGGCTATTGGCTCGGCGACAAGATTACGGGCGAGCGCTCTCGCTACAGCGTGGCCGTGGGGCCGCAGATGGTGGCCGTGACCATTGATTTTTAGAGCGCGAGGACGCCAAAACAAGGCTATTGAAAAAGCGTTTCGGGCGGCAGTTCACCGACTGAGCCCGTGCGCAGTTTTCCGCCGTCGAGAAACCAAATCTCGTCGGCAAATTCCGCGGCGAGGGCGATGTCGTGGGTGGAAAGCAGGATGGTTTTCCCCTGTTCATGGGCGAGGTGGCGCAACAAATTGAAAATTTCGCGCTTGCTCGGAAAATCGAGGAAAGCCGTGGGCTCGTCGAGGACAATCAATGGAGTTTGCTGGGCTAAAGCCTTCGCTATCAGCACTTTCTGTCGCTCGCCGTCGCTCAGGGTAGCGAAATCGGCGTTTGCGAGCGGGTCGATGCCGACGAGTTTCATGGCTTCGGCGACGATGGCGCGGTCTTCGCGGCGAAGCGTGCCCCAGAAATTCGTGTGGGGCGTGCGGCCCAGTCCCACGACTTCCGCAGCCGAAAAATTCCGCAAGTCGAGCCGTTCGGTCAGCACGACGGCACATTTCCCCTGAGTTTTCGGAAAAATCTGCCCGCCGAGCGGCTCTTGCAGGTCGGCCAGCGTGCGCAGCAGCGTGGATTTTCCCGAGCCGTTGCGCCCCAGCAGACACGTCAGCCTACCGCTTTCGAGTTTTGTCGAAAGGTCGGCCGCCACAATTTTCATTTTGGCGCGTCCCGAGCGATAGCCAATTGTTAATTTTTCTAAATTCAGCCCATTCATCGCGTGCAAAATTACGAATAAATTGCGAATAATCAGCTTAATAACATTTTTTATATTTTAAAATGCATATTTTTCTAATTTTTATTTGTCGGAATGAAATAAAACCACTACTTTTGTCGGCGAATCTATTAACCACTTTAAAATTAAAATTTTAATTACCCATGGAAATGAAAGAAGCTATGGCCGGAACACTGGAATCCGGCGACATTTTCGTTCAGATTTCGCCAGCCGAAGCGCCCGGACTCAACATTGAGCTCGACTCGACCGTGGCCTTCCAGTTTGGCAAGCAAATCAAACAAGTTATCACCGAAACGCTCGAAGGGCTGAACATCCGCGACGCCCATGTGAAAGCGACCGACAAGGGAGCACTCGACTGTACGATTCGTGCCCGCGTGACGGCTGCCGCCGTGCGCGCCACTGGCAACGACGTTTGGAAATGAAAAACATAAAAGTTTAGGACAATATGCAAAGACTTAGAAGAACTATGATGTTCGTCCCGGGCAACAACCCCGGAATGATGCAGGACGCGTTCATCTACGGCCCCGACTCCATCATGCTCGACCTGGAAGACTCCGTGACCATGACCGAGAAGGACGCAGCACGCCTGCTGGTGTACAACGCACTGAAAACCATCGACTACGGTGACACGGAAATGGTGGTTCGTATCAATCCCCTGAACACGCCCTACGGCAAGAAAGACGTTGAGGCCATGGTGAAAGCCGGCGTGCACGTCATTCGTATGCCGAAGACCGAAACCGCCGACGAGGTTCGCGAAGTGGAAGAGGAAATCCTGAAGTGGGAGACCGAACTCGGCTGCGTGGGCCGCACGAAAATCATGGCCGCCATCGAGAGCGCGCTCGGAATCGTGAACGCCTACCCCATCGCCATCGCCTCGAAGCGCATGATGGGCATCGCGCTCGGCGCCGAGGACTACTGCGCCAACCTGAAGACGCAGCGCACACAGGGCGACAACCCCAACTTCGGCATTGAACTGCTGCTGGCCCGCCAGACCATCGTGGTGGCCGCACGCGCCGCCGGCATCGACGCCCTCGACACGGTCTATTCTAACCTGAACGACATGGACACCTTCCGCAGGGAAGTGGAACTCATCAAGGCACTGGGCTTCGACGGCAAGTCGATTATCAACCCGCGCCAGATTGAAATCGTCAACGAAGTGTTCGCACCGAAGCAGAAAGACATCGAGAAGGCCCTGACCATTCTGGCCGCCATCAAGGAAGCCGAAGCCAAGGGCTCGGGTGTCATCGCCGTCAATGGCAAGATGGTCGACAAACCCGTTGTCATCCGTGCCCAGCACACCATCGATTTGGCCATTGCGTCGGGTGTCATCAAGAAGGAAGACATCGAATAATGTACAATTTACAAATGACAGATGTACAATTTAAAACATTGAGAAAGATGAATTACGCAGAAAGAATCAATGATATCAAAGACGCGGCTGCCAAAATGGTGAAGCCCGTGTATCAAGATAACGGTGTCAAGAAAGATACGACTCCACGTACCGACCTGCAGCAGAACAAGTCGAAGCTCGTCACGCTGGAAGAGGCCATCCGCCGGAGCGGCCTGAAAGACGGCATGACGATTTCCTTCCACCACCATTTCCGTGGCGGCGACAAGGTGGTGAACCTCGTCGTTGACAAACTCGCCGAAATGGGATTCAAGGACCTTCACGTGGCCGCATCGAGCCTGCAAGACGTCCACAAACCGCTTGTGGAGCACATCAAGAACGGCGTGGTGACGAAGATTTCGACCAGCGGACTGCGTGGCGAACTCGCCAACGAGATTTCGCGCGGCCTGATGAAGGAACCCGTGGTTTTCCGCTCGCACGGCGGACGCGGCTCGGCCATCAAGAATGGCGACCTGCACATCGACGTGGCCTTCCTCGGCGCATCGTCGAGCGACTCGTCGGGTAACGCCGCAGGCTACTCGCGCTCAGAAAACGCCAAGTCCATCAGCGGCTCGCTCGGCTATGCCAAGCCCGACGCCCAGTATGCCGACAAGGTGGTGATTCTGACCGACGACCTCGTGCCGTATCCCAACACGCCGAACTCCATTTCGGAGCACAACGTGGACTTCGTGGTGGAAGTGGAGAGCGTCGGCGACTCGTCGAAGATTTCGTCGGGTGCCATCCGCGACACGAAGAACCCGCGCGACATCCTGCTCGCCCAGCAGGCTGCGAAAGTGATTGTGAACAGCGGCTATTTCCGCAACGGATTCTCGATTCAGACCGGTTCGGGCGGTGCCTCGCTCGCAGCCGTGAAGTACATCCGCGAGGAAATGATAAACCGCGGCATCAAGGCATCGTTCGCACTGGGCGGCATCACGGCCCACATGGTGAAACTCCACGAAGAGGGCCTCATCGAGCGCCTCATCGACGTGCAGTCGTTCGACAAAGTGGCCGCTGAGAGCATCATGCGCGACCCGATGCACAAAGGCGTCTCGGCCAACGAATACGCCAGTGCCGACGAGCCGGGCTCGGCCACGCACTTCCTCGACATCGTCATCCTTTCGGCCCTGGAAGTTGACGTGAACTTCAACGTGAACGTGCTCGTGGGCAGCGACGGCATCATTCGCGGTGCCATCGGCGGACACCCCGACACGGCAGCCGACTCTGCGCTGTCGATCATCGTCTGCCCGTTGCTGCGCGGCCGCATTCCGTGCATCGTCGATGAGGTGACAACGCTCATCACACCGGGCGCAACGGTCGATGTGGTCGTCACGGAGTATGGCATCGCCGTCAATCCGCGCCGTCCTGAAATCGCCGAGCGACTGAAGGCTGCCGGACTGACCGTCGTCGATATCAACTCGCTGAAAGAGCGTGCCAACGGCATCATCGGCAAGGCCGAACCTCTGCCTTTCGGCGACAAGGTGGTCGGCATCGTGATGAATCGCGACGGCTCGGTCATGGATGTCATCAAGAATATTGTTGAATAAATGATGGAGATTTCGCTTAACCGACTTCTCGCCAGCCGCGACCAGCGATGGCATCGGCAACAGGAACTTCTCAAGGAGCATCCTGACGAGACGTTGCTGTGCCTGACGGTCGTCATGCCGGGGTCGGTTAAGCGAAATCGCATCTCGATCGTGGTGGCTCGGGCCGCTACGGAAACTTTGCGCGCAACATTCGGCGAAAGCCTCACGTGGATGGAGGAGCGCGACTTGGAAACGGGGTTCGAGGCCTATGCGCTCACCACGTTGCCGATGCTCGAAGCCAAGCGCGAGGCCTGTCGCATTGAGGAGGAGCATCCGCTCGGACGACTATTCGACCTCGACGTGATTGACCCGACGGGCGTGCCCGTTGCTCGCGCCGCCATCGGTGCCGCGCCGCGCCGCTGCCTGATTTGCGGCCAGGAAGCCCGCTACTGTATGCGCAACCACACCCACTCGCAAGAACAACTTCACGCCCGTATCACGGAAATCGTTGACGACTATGTGCATGGTGGATTATGAAATCCAGAGCGTTCCCCTGTCGATGCCGCTGTGGCACCGGAAAGTGGAGCGATTCCTCGAGGCCAACCAACTTCGGCTCGATGAGGTGGACTATTATGCGGTCGTGACGGAACCCGGCGGCGACGAAATTCTGGCCGGCGGAGGCCTTCAGGGCGACATCATCAAGTGTATAGCCGTGAGTGAACGGTTGCGCGACGCCCACATCTCCAACCGCCTGATTTCGCACCTCATCAGCGAGGCCACACAGCGCGGACACCAGTCCGTGAAAGTGTTCACGAAGCCGAAAAACCGCCAGATTTTCGAAAGTCTGGGCTTCAGGCTGGTCGGCGAGGCTCCGCTGGCGATTCTGATGGAAAACGGACGGGGAATTGAGCGATATGTTGAATTGATGAAGGGTTTAAGCATTGAAGCGTTGAAAGACAATCAACAATCAACATTCAACAATCAACATTCAACTGGCGTTATCGTCATGAATGCGAATCCGTTCACACGCGGGCACGAGTACCTTATTCATCAAGCCGCCCGTCGGGTTGAACATTTGTTCGTGATTCCCGTAAAGGAAGACCGCTCAATGTTCCCATACGCCGAGCGCAAGGCGATGATTCAAGCCGCCGTCAAAGCGCCCTCCCTACGGGGGAGGGCTGGGGTGGGGCTCCTCGAAGGCAGCGACTACGCCATTTCCGCCGCCACATTCCCCACTTATTTCCTGAAAGAACTCAGCGACGCCGCTGAGACGCAGATGCAACTCGACCTCGACATTTTCGCACGCCACATTGCCCCTGCACTGGGGGCTTCCGTGCGATTTGTAGGCTCGGAACCCGACGACAAACTCACCTGCCGCTACAACGAACTGATGCAGTCGCGTATGCATGTGGAAATCATCGAGCGGCTGGAAGAAAACGGCAGTGTCGTGAGCGCATCGAAAGTCAGGAAAGCCCTGTCCGACGGCCGTTTCCGCGAGGCCAGCGCGCTTGTTCCGACGACGACCGTGCCCTATCTGCTCGCGCAGTTGGCCACCGACGCCTTGCAACAGGAACTCGACACCACGCCGAAGCCCGGTCTCATCGACCAAAACGACAACGGTGCCCACGCCGACATGAACCACGCGCTCATGCAGCGCAGCATCGCCGCCCTGCGGCCCTATTTCGCAGAACTGGCCGTCTTGGCCTTCCAGAAAGAACTTCCGACGGTTGAAAAACTTCAAAAAATCGGTCTCGAAGCCGAAAACGCCATGCTCCGCGCCACCAACGGCGTAAACACGCACAAAGGCGCCCTTTTCGCCCTCGGACTGGCCGTCATTGCCGCCGCACACCTCGAATTCAACGGAAAATTGACACTCGGGCAACTTCAGAAGACCATCGCCCAACTCGCCACGCAAATTCCCGATGCCACGGGCACGCACGGCAGCAAGGTGGTCAGCGAGCACCGCGTGAAAGGCGCATCGGCCATGGCACGCGAGGGCTACGAACTGCTGTTCTCCGACTGGCTTCCGTATTATCGAGGAACGAGGAGCGAGGAGCGAAAATTGAAAACACTGCTCCGCATCATGGCCACGCTCGACGACACCAACGTCTATCACCGCAAGGGAGCCGCCGTTGCGCAGCAGATGAAAGCCGAGGCCGCCGACCTGCTCGACCGCTTCAGCATGGAAAACCTCGAACAACTCAACCAAACCTATAACGCGCAGGGCATTTCGCCAGGAGGCTGTGCCGACATGCTCGCGCTCACCATTTTCGTTAACTCTATTACTCATCAATAACTTTTAAACAACAAAACATTATGGTAGAATTAATCAAACATGGAGTTTACCTCCTCAATGGAAAAGAAATCGTGAACGACGGAGCCGGCCTGCCCGCCCCCGATGAAGCACGTGAAGAAACCATCACCTACGGCATTCTGCGCTCTCACGACGTGGACGGCTCGAAGGGAAAGAAGATGCGCATCCGCTTCGACGCAATGGCATCGCACGACATCACCTACGTGGGCATCATTCAGACGGCCCGCGCCAGTGGTCTCGACAAATTCCCCCTGCCCTATGCCATGACCAACTGCCACAACTCGCTCTGCGCCGTTGGCGGCACCATCAACGAAGACGACCACGTGTTCGGTCTGTCGGCTGCGAAGAAGTACGGCGGCATCTATGTGCCTGCTAACCAGGCCGTTATCCACCAGTACGTGCGCGAAGCCATGGTGAAGTGCGGCAACATGATTCTGGGTTCCGACAGCCACACGCGCTACGGTTCGCTCGGCAACATGGGTGTCGGCGAAGGCGGTGGCGAACTCGTGAAGCAACTGCTGAAGAACACTTGGGACATCAACGCTCCCGAAGTGGTGCTCGTATGGCTTGAAGGTGCTCCCCGCAAGGGCATCGGCCCGCACGACGTGGCTATCTCGCTCGTGAAGGCTACGTTCGAGAGCGGTTTCGTGAAGAACAAGGTGCTGGAGTTCGCCGGTCCTGGCGTGAAGAACCTGCCCATCGACTTCCGTAACGGCATCGACATCATGACGACCGAGACCACCTGTCTGAGTTCCATCTGGGTGACCGACGACGAAGTGAAGCATCACTACGAAATCCACCGTCGCCCCGAGTGCTTCAAGGAGTTGCAGCCCGGCAAGGTGGCCTACTACGACGCCATGATTCGCATCGACCTCTCCAAGCAGGAGTCCATGATTGCACTGCCGTTCCACCCGTCGAACGCCGTGACCATTCACGAGTTGCAGGCCAATCCCGTGGAAATTCTCCGCAAGATTGAGCAGGACGCACAGGAGAAATTCGGATCGAAAGTCGATGTCCACCTCGTTGACAAGGTTCGCGACGGCAAGGTATATGCCGACCAGGGCATCATCGCAGGCTGCTCGGGCGGTACCTACGACAACCTCTCGGCCGCTGCTGCCATCATGAAAGACCAGACCATCGGCAACGACTACTTCACCATGTCGGCCTATCCGCAGTCAACGCCCGTCTATATGGCCACGACGCGCAGCGGCATCGCCGAGGAACTGCTCGAGGCCGGTGTCGTCATCAAACCCGCATTCTGCGGCCCGTGCTTCGGTGCCGGCGACGTGCCTGCCAACAACGGCCTCAGCATCCGCCACACCACGCGTAACTTCCCCAACCGCGAAGGTTCGAAGCCCGGACAGGGCCAACTCTCGCTCGTGGCTCTGATGGATGCCCGCTCGATTGCTGCCACGGCTGCCAACGGCGGCGTCATCACCGCAGCCACCGACGTGGATTACACCGACGGACACGTGCCCTACGACTTCGACGCCAAGATTTACGAGCGCCGCGTTTACGACGGTTTCGGCAAGGAAGACCTCGACCAGCCGCTCAAGTACGGTCCCAACATCAAGGACTGGCCCAAGATGTATCCCATGCAGGAGAACATGCTTGTGGAACTGGCCGCCGTCATCCACGACCCCGTCACCACGACCGACGAACTCATCCCCTCGGGCGAAACCTCGTCGTATCGCTCCAACCCGCTGAAACTCTCTGAGTTTGCCCTGTCGCGCCGCGTTCCCGAGTACGTCGGCCTGAGCAAGCGCATCCAGCAGGAAGACCTCGACCGCCGTGAAGGAAAGGTCAGCGAGAACATCGCCAAGGCTCTGGCCGCAGTGGGCGCCAAGGCCGAGAACACCTCGTTCGGCTCGTGCGTCTTCGCCAACAAGCCCGGCGACGGCTCTGCCCGCGAGCAGGCTGCTTCCTGCCAGAAAGTGCTCGGCGGCGATGCCAACATCTGCTACGAGTACGCCACGAAGCGCTATCGCTCGAACTGTATCAACTGGGGAATCCTGCCGTTCACCATCGCACAGGACACTCCGTTCGACTACGAATCGGGCGACATGGTCTTCATCCCGGGAATCCGCGACGCCATCCTCGCCGGTAAGGAGGAAATCGATGCCAAGGTCATCACGAAGCAGGGCGTGAAAGACATTCACCTCTTCTTCCAGAACCTCACCGCCGACGAGCGTCAGATTCTGGCCGACGGCTGTCTGATGAACTACTACAAGAATAAGAAGTAAAAAAGCCCCCACCCCTTCCCCTCCCCGAGGGGAGGGAGTGGTTCTTGAAAGCATTTTTTAATTACAAACAAATAGCCCAAGCCCCTGAAACGGCATCCCCCTCGGGGGAGAAGAGGGGGGCTCAGAAAATGAAAGAAAAAATTCAAATGACCACTCCGCTCGTTGAGATGGATGGCGACGAGATGACCAGAATCCTCTGGCAAATGATCAAGGACGAACTGATTCTGCCGTTCGTCGATCTGAAAACTGAGTATTACGACCTCGGTCTGGTGAAGCGCGACGAAACCCGCGACCAAATCACCATCGACTCGGCTGAGGCCACGAAGAAGTACGGCGTTGCCGTGAAGTGCGCCACGATTACCCCGAATGCACAGCGCATGACGGAGTACAACCTGCACGAGATGTGGAAGTCGCCCAACGGCACCATCCGCTCCATCCTCGACGGCACCGTGTTCCGCACACCCATCACCATCCCGAGCATCAAGCCCGCAGTGAAGAACTGGGAACTCCCCATCACCATCGCCCGTCACGCCTATGGCGACGTTTACAAGAGCGTGGAACTGCGCGTTGACGAACCCGGTGTGGCCAAACTCGTCTTCGACGGCGAAAGCGGCAAGCACGAGGAAGTTGTCATCCAGAACTTCAAGGGTGCCGGCGTGCTCCAGGGCATGCACAACCTCGACAAGTCGATTCGCTCCTTCGCCCACAGCTGCTTCAAGTTCGCACTCGACCTGAACCAGAGCGTCTGGTTCTCCACGAAAGACACCATCTCGAAGAAATACGACGCCCAGTTCCGCGTCATCTTCGACGAAGTGTTCCAGGAGTACAAGGGCGAGTTCGAGAAGCGCGGTCTGGAGTATTTCTACACGCTCATCGACGACGCCGTGGCTCGCGTCATCCGCTCGAAAGGCGGCTTCATCTGGGCTTGTAAGAACTACGACGGCGACGTGATGTCCGACATGGTTTCGACCGCCTTCGGCTCGCTCGCCATGATGACCAGCGTGCTCGTTTCGCCCGACGGCAACTACGAGTACGAGGCTGCTCACGGCACCGTGACCCGTCACTACTACCGTTACCTTGAGAACAACAAGGACATCTCGGTGACCTCCACGAACCCGATGGCTACGATTTTCGCATGGAGCGGCGCGCTGCGCAAGCGTGGCGAGAAAGACGGCATCAAGGAACTCCAGAACTTCGGCGACCAACTCGAGGCTGCCTGCTTCGACACGCTCAACGAAGGCATCTGCACGAAGGACCTCGTGAACCTCATGGAAGGCATCACGCCGAAGGCTGTCAACTCGGCCGACTTCATCGCTGCCATCCGCCAGCGTCTGGAGAAGCGCCTCGCCTAATGCGACGACGTTCACACAATTGAAGAAAAAGGTAGAAGTTTTCGCTTCTACCTTTTTCATTTTCTCTTTAAATTCCTCGGATGATGCTCCAGATGGCCTCGCGCAGGGCGGTGGTGTCGATGTGTGTGTAGATTTCGGTGGTGCCGATGCTTTCGTGGCCCAGCATGGCCTGAATCACGCGCAGGTCGGCGCCGCCTTCGAGCAGTGCCGTGGCGAAGGAGTGGCGCAGCGTGTGGGGCGAAATCACCTTCTTGATGCCCGCCTCCTCGGCCTGCTTGCGGAGCATGATGAAAATCATGACGCGGGTCAGGTGGGCACCGCGACGGTTCAGGAAGACGAAATCTTCCTCTCCGGGCTTGATTTTCATTCGATTTCGGTCGTCGAACCAGAGCTTCAGTTCGTGGATGGCACGCTGTGAAATGGGCACGAGCCGTTCCTTCGAACCTTTGCCGAAAATGCGCACATAGCCCTCGTCGAGGAACAAATCTGACAGTTTCAGCATGACAAGTTCGCTCACGCGCAGTCCGCACGAGAAAAGCACTTCGATGATGGCGCGATTGCGGTGCCCCTCCCATTTCGAGAGGTCGATGCTCGCCTCAATCTGGTCCACTTCGGCCGTGGTCAGCACCTCTGGCAGGTGTTCGCCCAAATGGGGCGACTCCAGCAGTTCCGTCGGGTCGTTTTCGATGAATCCGTCGAGCAAAAGGAAGCGATAGAACGAGCGGATGCCGCTCAGAATCCGCGCCTGCGACGTCGGCCCTATGCCCAGTTCATGAATCGTGGCGGCGAAGTGTTGCAAGTCTTCCAGTTGAATATCGAGCAACGCCTTGCCCTCTGCGCGGCAGTAGGCCAGCAGATGGCCGAGGTCGCGCTGGTAGGCCTCCAGCGTGTTGGGCGAGTAGTTGCGCTCCAATTTCAGGTAGCGCACATACCGCCTGACGATATTTTCTTGCGATTTCGTGTCCTTTTTCATGAAAAATGCGTAATTTTGCCGACAAAAGTACGAAAAAAAGTTGAAATCATGAAGAAAATTCTCATTGTGAACGGCCCGAACCTCAATCTTTTGGGCCTCCGCGAGCCGGAAATCTACGGCGGTGCGTCGTTTGAATCCTTTTTAGGGCAACTTCGCAAGCGCTATGCCGACCTGGCCGAAATCGACTATTTCCAGAGCAACTGCGAGGGCACGCTCATCGACAAACTGCAAGAGGAAGGCCTCGGCAAGGTCGATGGCATCGTGCTCAACGCCGGTGCCTACACGCACACGAGCATCGCCCTCGGCGACTGCATCCGCACGCTGAGCGCGCCCGTCGTCGAGGTACATATTTCCAATGTCCACGCCCGCGAAGAGTTCCGCCACCATTCCATGCTGGCCGCCGCCTGCCGAGGTGTCATCTGCGGATTCGGCCTCGAGAGTTATCGCCTCGCCGTAGAAGCCCTCGTCTAATCGAAAATTGATCATTGTAAATTGTTAATTGATAATTACATTTTAAGCCATTCCGAGCCCGAGCCCGACTATTTGCACCGGCTTTGGCGCGCCACCCATCTACACACGCTCCACGGCCACATGGCGAGCGGCCACCTGCAAGGGCGACTGCTGAAAATGCTCGTGGAGATGATTCGGCCGCAGCGCGTGCTCGAAGTGGGCACGTTCAGCGGCTATTCCGCCCTTTGCATGGCCGAGGGACTCGCAAAACTGGCCGACGAAGACCCACGACAGATGGGCAATGCCCACCTATGGACCTTCGAAATCAACGATGAAATGGAGGATTTCACGCGGAAATGGATTGAAGGCTCACCCTACGCCGACCGCATCACGTTTCTCATCGGCGACACCATCAGCGAAGCCCCGAAACTCGGCCTCACCTTCGACCTCGCCTTCCTCGACGGCGACAAGCGCACCTATGTAGAAACCTACGAGGCCGTGCTTCCGCTGCTGAAAAACGGCGGCTTCATCATTGCCGACAACACGCTCTGGGACGGCCACGTCACCGACCCTGCCTACGACCGCGACCACCAGACGCAGGGCATCCGCCGCTTCAACGACCACGTCGCTGCCGACCCTCGCACCGAGCAAGTTATCCTGCCCCTGCGCGACGGCCTTTCATTGATTAGGGTTATTTGCCAAAGAGTTCATGATGAGTGCCAAGACGAACCAATTTAATCGTATTTCTTGCCTCATCAATCCAGATGAGCAGAAAATCATCTTTTATATGACACTCCATGAAACCTTTATAATTGCCTGAAAGCATATGGGGCCTATACTCTAAAGGAACACTCCCATTCTGCTTCAAGTGTTTCAAGACTACCCTCAAAGCCTCAATTTTTGAAGATTGATTTTGATAGCGCTTTAAGTCTTTCTTGAACTTTGTGCTTAAACGCAGTATCATAGGCTCCTGATATACTCTTCGAGATGGTCAATATTCTCGTCGGTCAATTCTTCCAACTCCACATCAGCCTTACATTCTGCCATCGCTTCCAATGTTTCTGCATTAGGTTTGTGAAAAAGAGAATTGAGCAAAACGAACTCAACCAGATTGTTTACACTGCGATGCTGCCGCTTGGCTTCAATCTTCAAACCCTCAAGTAAATAGTTCGGCAGGCGGAAAGACGCTGCCCTACGTTTCGTGATAGTTGCCATTTCCTAATATATAATTTATCAATTTTACGACACTATAATAGCATTTGTATTGCAGAATGCGGTACAAAGATAATCTTTTTCCTGATTATCTCCAAATTTTCTGATTATTTTTCCCACAAAAAAATGCGCTCCCTCCTCGGAGCGCAATTATTCTTCAGGCTTATCTGTTAAAATACTAATCGTCTCGTCAAACTCTGCAATAATACTTTTTAAACGAGGGTTCGACTTCTGAACAATCAAGGCAGCAAAGTTTCTAGTATCTCCATCCTGAACTTCTGCCGTCTCCAATACATACGCATCACGATTACTATAAGAGTTGAACCAACGAATAAACAAACGGCTGCGATATGCTTGTTTGCCGTCACCAGTCTCACAAATATAAAGCAAAATATCCGGATTTGCTGCAAAAAATGCCTCAATAAGAAGAAGTATAGTCTCACGGAGTTTCATGTCAAGAGGCGAAGGGTAGTTAGTCCTGTTATTGATGGTAAATTGATAAGCACCCGTCGTCCAAATGGAATAATCGTCCATAAAACCAATGACAAAAATATGACCTCTATTGGTTTCTATAAGATAGTTGCGTTCATCTTCCGTCCACACCTTATAAGGAGAAAGACGGTTAATACGGTTCATGTCAAGAGGATTCATGCCTTCAAAGACTAAGTTGTAAACGTTCTTGTCTGATTTTCTTAATTTCAGCCTCAGCTCGTTCCTGCCACTCTTCTTTCCTGCGGATAGACTCTCGAAATGCTGCGATGACTTCATCGCGTGTTCGATTTTTATATGCTACAGACATCATAACTACTTATTTTTGATTTCTTTCTGCCGACAAAATTACAGTTTTTTTTTCACCCAAACGAATAATTTGCTAAAAAATTCCTCACACAAAAAAATGCGCCCCTTTTCGAGGGAGCGCATCCTTTCGTTATTGTCGTTTGAAGATTACTTCCACAGCACTTTTACGCAATACGCATCCCTCGCACCGATTAAGTCAGCCTGACACTGATAAAACTAACGTGAGTTCGCCGAAAATTCTTCCTCAGAAATACTTTCTATCAAATATTTGCGAATTTCTTCCTCCGACGGGAGTTGCAGCCGATATTTGCTAACAAACAAATTCTGCGATAAACCCTCCGTTGCATATTGTACTGTTGTTTCACCATAATCTGTGCAAAGCAGCAATCCGATTGGCGGATTATCATCCTCCTGCATCATTTCATGCTTGTAATAATTAAGATACAGATTCAGTTGTGAGGCGTATTCATGGCGAAAACGATCTATCTTCAAGTCAATAATGATATGGCATTTCAGAATACGATGGTAGAAAATAAGGTCTGCCTTGAAATAGTCTTGATCTATTAGAATACGCTTTTGCCGAGCCTCAAAGCAGAACCCACGCCCCATCTCCAACAAGAAATGTTGCATACGATTTAAGATAGCCGTTTCTAATTGAGTTTCTGTGAACACATCCTGCGATTGCAATCCGAGAAATTCAAGCGTCACAGGATTACGGATAACATCTCGCGGGCTTAACTGCTGTGAACCTTTCGTTGACAGTTTTTGAAGAGAAATCTTGTCTTTTGACATTCCCATGCGTTCATAGTACTGCGAAGAAACCTGACGATCGAGTTCCTTTACTGTCCAACATCCGCGGATAGACTCCTGTTCGTAAAAAGCGCGCTTCAAATCATTCTCAATATTGGATAAATATACAAGATGTGAAGCCGAGAGCTTTGAAAAAAGAGATTCGGCTGTAGTCTGCCATGCTTCCCGTGGCATTACAGAAACTGCGGTTGCCATCCGCAATTTTTCCACTTCAAATGTGCTGCCGTCAGATTTTGCGGATGGCAACCGCAAAATTTCGGGCTGCCCATTCCTCGCAACATACTCTACAACAACTCCTCCAAGTTGTGGGTAGATGCGATAAGTCAGCCGATACTCATAGAGACGACGTTCACCAAGACCACGCCTATTAAGACGTTTGGCAAGGTTTTTCAACAGATTCTCACCGTATTTAGCCCTATCCTCACCATGTTGCTCAAATTCCACAATGTAATAGCCCACCAACCAATTTCGGGCTGTCAGCGAGAGGTTCACAGCATGGGCCGCTTGTGACTGAAGTACGTCTTGAACTTGGTGGATATGTCCTACTAATGATTCAAAATCCATAATTTCAACTTCTTTTGAATAATTTTTTCTGATGCCGACAAAATTACAGTTTTTTTTTCACCCAAACGAATAATTTGCTAAAAATTCCTCACAAAAAAAAAATGCGCCCCTTTTCGAGGGAGCGCATTCTTTCGTTATTGTCGTTTGAAGATTACTTCCACATCACCTTTATGCCATTCATGATGTAAATCGTGCCGGGACGCGGATTCGTCACCTTGCGACCCATCAGGTCGTAGATTTCCAACTTGCCGTCGGGATCCACGCGCTTGTTCACATCTTCGATGCCGGTGACCGACGGATCCTCGATAATCTCGATGAAGGTATCCGTGCCGCCGATGAAGGGCTTGGCATAGAATGCGCCTGTTGGGGTGCCTTCGTCATTCACCTCCACCATTTGCAGGTAGGAATACAAGCCTCTCGAAGTGGGAACGGGAGAACTTGTGTAATACATTTTTCCGGCTGCCCAGAGATAGGAGTGGGCGGGAATATCCACACCTGCCTCATAATGGGCCGTTTCCCTCAGGATGTATTTCTTGCCTTTCACCTCGGGCCTATTATGAATAGCATAGGTCTTGCCTAATTTAACTTTACTGTCGAAAGCATCGATCTCAGCCCACACGGCGTTGTCTGCTAGATCCTGTTCTATAGAACCTGCGGATTTTCTCTGCCAGAGTGTTTTGCCACCTTCGCCGGTATATGGTTCCATCTCTACTGCCGGGAATGTCGTATTTGACTTAATCGTCACATCGTTAATGACGTAAATCGGGCCTTCCATTTTCGTTTCTACCTCATAGTTGCGCTTTTCGTCGCGGAGGTAGAAGCCTGCAATGTCTGGAGCAGAAGCGGAGTAGGCCAGGGAGAACTTCGGGCGGTCGTAGGTCACCTCAATCTTTTTCTCCCCATTGTTGTCAACCGTCGGAGCGGGAACGTCGGGGTCTTTCGACGGCTTGATGATATAGGGCACGCCGGCCTTCATCAAGATGGCATCGTCGGCTATGGGGTCGCCATTTTCGTCTATCTCCATTGCCTTGTAGACAATGGTGCGGCCTGTGAAGTCGCTTAACTGAGACACTCTCACATCCTCGCCAAAACCTTCTTTCACCTGCGCATACGTCAGGTCTACGGGAACCACGATGCTGCTATAGCCGTCTTTCGTCAGCGTGCGGCGGATGAGCACGTTCTTCACGGTTGTAGAATTCTTTCCGTAAAGGGAGATGTCGTTCTCCGAGAAGATGTCGTGCCACTGCGTGTTGTTCTGGTTGGGAACGTCGGCCTTGCCATTCGAGTACTGCTCGTCAGTGGCATGGGCTTCATCGGCAACGGCCTCACCCGTTGTTCCGTTGGTCTTCACACGTGATGCCACCATATAGTCCGAACTGCCATTGCGCTCGTCAATCACGAATTCGTCGGGCTCCACCTTGCCGAGGTAAATCAGTTCAAAGTCGTCGAAGCATACCCACTCGTCGGGGTTGGACTTAGGAATCGTTCTCGACGCCGATTGCGTATTGCCCTCGCCATCTACATATTCATAGTTGAATTCCAACTCCTGATTCACCAGCGTGTGGTCGATGCCAATGATCAGATTTCCATCGGAACCCACATACACGGGCAGGGCAATGCGGTAGGCTTTCAGGTTCTGCAGATGCGGATAGTCGTCGGCGGTTGTCGGGTCCATGATGGCCTCCAGCGCATTGAACCAGTGTCCGGCGGCGAACAGCGACTTGGGCACAGCCCAATTGCCGCTGTTGTAATTCCAACCCTCATATCTGCTGGCAGAGAAGTGCGCACCGTCATATATGGCGATGTTTAAACTATCTTTAAGATGGTTGAACAAATCTTTATAATTAAACTTGCTCCCGTCGGAATTTTCCCCTTGTACGTTTCTTAAACCTCTGTCACCTAACTCGGTATATTTGAAGTTAGGATCGTCGAGCAAATATTCGTTGGAAAGCAGTTTCTTCTCGCTTTCGTTGAGTTCATCCCAGTTCACGGCTCCCTCATAGATGGAGGGCAGCATTCGGCGCACTTCTTCCTTATTTTCCCCTTTTGGCCTACTCCATGCGAAGAGGTAGGAGTCGTGGCTGCGCTTCCATTTGCCGTTGTCATTCTTGTTGACGTCATTTGTTGCGTCGTCTGTGACCACGGCCTCTTTATACCACTGGTTATCAGTGGCCAGTTGAGAAGTGGTGAACACATCGGTCGAGAAGTCGCTACTTTTGTGATTGTAAACTTCACCGTCTTCTTTGAAATACTTTTGCATGTCGTGGGGAGCGTAGAAGGCTTTCACGGCCACCACATAGAGGCCTTCGCGCAGGCCCGTGATTTTCTGCTGCAGGTTGGTGTTGCCCTTCCAGATGGAGCCCACATAGTTTGCCTCAACACCGAATGTCAGGTAGTTTTCCTGCTGCTTGTCGTCGTAATATTTCGAGTTGAACCGGTGGTAGTAGCCCGTTCCAATCTTGTGGAGTTCGCGGCTGCGGGGAACGTTTTCGTCTACTACCACGTTGCCTTCAAGTTTAGAAACATCGAACCAGCCAGGATTCGACACTTTATGCTGGTTCCACGGGTGGATGTGGTGGGTGGTGAAGTGGGTTTCGCGGTCTACGTCGAACCATTGCCAGCCGAAGTCGCGCTCGCCGTTGGCGTGGGTATAATGGTTATATGTACCGTCCCACGTCACACCTTCGTCGCCGACGGAGCGCGTATAGGTGTAGGAAGTATAGAACTTGTTGTTCTTGATTCTGTAACTCATGTCGACGGGCTGGTCTTCCGAGGCCACGAGGCGGAAACGCTCGCGCTCTTCCTTGGTGACGATTTTCCAGAGGTTGGCATCGTCTTTCTTGGCCTCTTTAACGCCATCTTTAAACGAGACGTATTTCTTTCCGTCGTTGTAGAATTCCACCTCGTCTTCAATCGGGGCGTTCTTGTCGGCATCTGAGCCTATATATTCCGCAATGTACTCCGGCCATGAGGCACCTGTTTCGTTTACTTTCTCGAGGGTCAGAGAGAATTTGCGGAAGTAGACGGGCTTATCATCTATACCATTCTCATGTTTCTTTAATCTCAGCGTAATGGTTCCAGTGCCCAAACCACTCGGGGTGAGCGTAAAGTCATTTGGAGCGTCAAAAAGAGTCGGACTACCCTCACTATCTCCTTCCACATAGTACTTACAATTTCTGGTTTCGAGTCTGACGTTGATGTCACTGGCCGTGATGATATATCCCTCGGGGGCAGTGACGGTGATGGTGTGCCATTCTTGATCAGTCGGAAGGAACGAAATAACATGACCATAACTTTCATTGACAAATATCGGCTTCAGATAGTTTCCGTCGGCTGTCAGGGTGATGCCCGCAAAGCCTGATGCGGCGGTGGTGGTGAATGTCGGGGAATAATCATTACCATTAGAATAAGTTCCGAATTCGGTAGTAGTCGTACTTACATTGGCGAGGGTGGCGGTGCCAGAGGAGGCAGCGCCCGGCTTACCGTACATCTGTCCGGCGAATTTCTTCCAGCGCACGGTGTGGTAACCCACGTTTGTCCTGTCTTGCGAGCGGAGGAGCAGGTAGGAGTCGCGGTCCCAGAATTCGGCGCGGTCGTTATTATGGCCGACAGCCTGCGTCTGCCTGTGGGTGTAGATGACGTAGGCCTGCTTGCCGTCGGAAGTGGTGACGGGCTCAAACCAGAAGACGAATCCGCCCGGGTGCTCACTCCAATTCGTTGGACGGATGTAGTCAGGCTCATGATATTCTATGTCATAGCGCAGGGCAAGATAGCGGTTGTGCTCATAGTTGCCCTGCTGACCGTCGCCAGCGTGCAGACGTCCTACGTATTTTTGGCGAGAGTCGTCCTGATTATCAAGGTTGACACAAAGCCAATAGCCGGCAGCGGTTTCATCATCTTTAAACTCATTCCAGTTGGCCGCCTTGCGGGAATTCGTTGCGGCTGCCAAATTGAAGGGAATACCGGCATGGTTGGTCATGGTGTTGGATCCCCAGTAGTCACCAATCTGCAGATATTCGCCAGTCTGCACGTTGCACAGATAGAACTGTCCGCTGCTGCCCAAGTCGTCGAGGGTGTGGCCCTTCCAGTGGGTGCCGGGAAACTTGTTCACGGTCATGTCGTTGAAATGGTCGCCGTAGTAGTAGTGGCGGTCGTAGTAAGTTTTTCCGTCTGCGCCTGTTTGAAGATCTCCTGTGTTTGGGTTAATCCTTGGAAAGTGGAAGATTTCCCAGTCGGCTCCCTTTGTGTTCGAGGCCACAGTTACGTGGCTGTGTCCGCCCTGTCCTTGTGCCAGTGCGGAAGCGTTGGCCAAGAAGGCCATCGCCACAACGGCGATTGCTTTTGTAAACTGTTTCTTCATACTCTTTTATGTTTTCTTTGTTTTTTTTGTTTTCATTACGTCTTTCTGCCGGTGGCGGGCCTTATTCGTCCCATCCGAAATTGAAGTCCTTGTCGCTGCCATCCCAGCCCTTGGCGGTCCACTCGCCCCATCCTCCGGGAGGTGGCTCTTCTACGGGTTTATACGGATTTTCGTCAGGGTGTCCCTCCCAAACGAGCGAAACGGCCCCATGGAACTCTTCCATCACTTGATCGGCATAAGGCACAAGTTCAATGAACGGAGCCTCATAAGTTTTCTTCGTGTCGTTTTTTCCCATAAGTTTTCCTTGTTTTTTTATTTTTATACTTGATACATTAATAATATACGCGAGCGGTTTTCTTTACTTTTTACAGTTATTCCAGTTGTTTTTTGGAGTTATTCTACTTGTTTGTTTTGGAGTTATTCTACTTGTTATTCTCTGTCGCTTTCGAGCGAGTATTCTTTAAGGCTTCATTTGTGCAACTCGTTGAAAATCATCGGGTTTTGTTATTCGTGAGTCCAGTTGAAAGCCCTGTTTTGGGGTTGCGCAGCCGTCGTTGGCTGCAAAATCGGGTGCAAAGGTACGACTTTTCTTCCTACCCCACAAATATTTTAAGACTTACCCCCCCGTTTTAAGGTTTTTTAACGGGAGGGAAGGAGACAGGAGTCGGGAGACAGGAGGCAGGAGGCAGGAGACAGGAGACAGGAGACAGGAGTCGGGAGACAGGAGGAATTTGTCAAAATCTCAAAAAAAGTCGAAGATTTTGACGAGTTCTCGCAGAAAATAGTTACCTTTGCCACAAAAATGAATATGATGTTAATTGGAAGAGTAAACGAGCAGAATAAACTGCGTGAGGCTTTTGAGTCGAATCAGTCAGAATTCATTGCCGTGTATGGCCGGCGCAGGATTGGCAAGACATATCTTATCAGAGAAACCTTTCATCATGCTTTCACCTTCACTCATACAGGTTTGGCGAAAAGGAACACGAGGGAACAATTGCAAAATTTCTTGTTTTCCCTTCGCGACCAAGGTATGAAAAAGGCAACTTTGCCTTCAAATTGGCTTGAAGCCTTTAATCTGCTGTCCATGCTAATCAAAGAATCAAAAGACAAGCGAAAGGTTATATTCATTGACGAACTTCCATGGATGGATGCCCAAGGCTCAAGTTTTCTCTCTGCAATAGAACATTTTTGGAATAGTTTTGCATCGGCTCGCAAAGATGTTGTCTTGATTGTGTGTGGTTCGGCGACTTCATGGATTATCAACAAAATTGTAAAAAACCGTGAAGGCCTGCACAACCGGCTTACTTTACGAATTCACCTTCAACCTTTCACCTTGAACGAATGTGAGCAATATGCAAAGAAACTGCGGCTGGGCCTTAATCGCCACCAACTCCTTGAAACCTATATGATTTTAGGGGGAATTCCGTATTATTGGTCATTGCTGAGCAAGGAAAAGAGCCTTTCGCAAAATATCGACAGTTTGTTTTTTGAAAGAAATGGTGAACTAAGAGGAGAATTTTCTGAGTTATACGCCTCACTTTTCAAATATCCAGACAAATATACTGCCATTATAGAAACATTAGGCAAGAAAAAGGCAGGCATGACCCGTTCTGAAATTGTCAAAGAAAGCAAGATTCCTTACAACGGACAGATCAGTACGATACTTGACGATTTGGAAAACTGTGGCTTTATCCGCAAATACACAAGTATCGGTAAGAAAACCAAAGATTCCGTTTTCCAGTTGATTGACCAATACACTCTGTTCTACTTCAAATTTATTCAAAACAATCCTGTAAACGATGAGAATTTCTGGAGCAAAAGTATCAACAAGCCTATTTACAACAATTGGACGGGGCTCGCTTTTGAACGCCTTTGCCTTCTACATAGTCGACAAATCAAGGAAGCCCTTGGCATCTCGGGAATCATCAGCAGTGAATATTCATGGAAAGTAGATGGGACGGCTGATGAAAGTGGAGCCCAGATTGATTTACTAATTGACCGCAGCGATGGCGTTATTAATCTTTGTGAAATCAAGTTTTCCAAAACAGCATTCAGAATAACCAAAAGTTACAACAGTGACTTACAACGCAAAAGAATGCGCTTCATCGAGGCTACACACACAAAGAAAGCTGTACATATTACAATGATAACAAGCGAAGGACTTGTTCGTAATTCTTATTCAGACGAAATTCTTAGTCAGGTGACAGCGGATGCGCTTTTCAGACCGTAATTAATTTTTAGGAAAACCTGCGAAAAGTCGTCAAAATCTGCTTTAAAAACAATAGATTTTGACGAGTTCTGTCTTGTGAAGCAATTGTTGAGAACAAAAAAGTTTATTTCGCCACGGTAAATCGCGCTTGCCCAGCCGTCGGGCAAGTTCATGCTGCGTGATGCCCTTTTGTTTCAAGAGGGCATCGAGCCTTTCTGCTATTGAAAACGACAAGTCGAACATCTGTGATGTAGTTTTTCTCAATCGTTACTTTGCCCTTCTTTTAAGATTCCGAATTCCCTTAACTGCTGCTTATTTGCGTAAGGACTTTCGATGACTGTTCCTATGATGAGTTCCATCAGCGACTCGTCGTTAATGCTGCCTCTCAGCGTTGATTTTCCAAATTTGTCTTTCCTGACGGTTTTCAGCCGCGAACAATTGATGAATGAATCGTGGGAGAGGAAAGGAAGTTGGCCGACGGTCACTTTCATCATGTAGTCTGTCACTGCCGGTGGGAGATTGTAGTTAATGTTCGAGTTGATGACAATTCCGCCGATGACGTTGCCTTCAGCATCAAATCCCAAAACGACGAAGAATTTCTCCCGTTCGTTTTGGCCGTCTTTCGGCGTGATGCCTTCGTTTTGGCCGAGCGGCAGCATGTGGACGTCGCCAACACGAATGCTGTTTCTGGCCAAAATATCGGCCTTTTCCCCGAGCAAGTCCCCTATGTTTGTCATGCCAATACTGCTTCTATTTTAATTTCCTCGCTGATGTAGTCGAGCATGGCATCTGTGGCCTGGGCGTCTTTTGCCATACCTACGACACCCATTGTCTTTCTTCCCGACGGCGTTGTGTAAAAGGCTCGGCCCCATTCGTTGCCGTGGGACTTGTTTTTCAGGATATTGTATGGCAAATATGCGTTTTCCTTAATGGATTTGTCGAGTTCCTCGATTTCGGATTTTGAAAGATAGTCGGTGTTGGCCATCCGTTTGGCAGACAGCATGTAATAGGCATCGTCGCCGCCTTTGGCAATGGCCTGTTCGAGCATTTGCTTCAGTTGCCTGTCGCAATAAGGGTCTTCCTTGATGCAGTTATAGAGCACGGAGGGCACCGGGCCGTCTTGAAGCGCACAAAATTCATCTGTTGTAAGTTGCAGGCCGCATTTTGCAAGGTGGGCGATGTTTGCAAAATAGATAATCTTGAATACGCGATAGTAGTCAAGGCCGTTGGTCTGGTTGAGTATATACAGGACAATCTCTGTTAGTTTACGCTTGTCAAAATCCGTCATCATATTCTTTTCCATTTTGCGTTGGCAAAGGTATAACTAATTCAGCAAATATCAAAATTTTTTGCGAAAAACTTACTTTCGAAGATTCAACTCCAAAATGCAACTACGTCTGCAAAGGTATGAAAAAAGTCTGAACCGGAGCCTTGAATCCGAGTTTTTTTCTTGGCCTTGCATTGATTTTATACTGTATTTGTTTAATTTGCTCTTCTGTGTAGTT
>JAFUVC010000155.1 GCA_017483785.1 Prevotella sp. | reverse complement strand
GGAAAATCGTCATCAAATAAAGAATAGGAGGCAAGAATTATGAAAAAAAGATATGAAATTCCCTCAATGAAGGTCAAGAATATGCTGACGGCCTGCTCTTTTGCCGAGGGCGTGAACAGCATCGAAAGCAATGTTGACCTTGAAATTGGCGGCGGCAGCAGCGAGGACGGCCGCGCCCGCGAATTCAACGACGAGACGTGGGGCTGCGACTGGGGCAGCGTATGGGAAGACGTGGAGTAAAATCAAGAAAAGTCTCAAGAAAAATGTCTGAAATCTTTTTGATTCAGACATTTTTTTGTATTTTTGCGTCATAATTATCAAAAAAGTAACTACAAAGATGAACAAAACCAAGAAACTGATGCAGGCAGTCGTCATTTTGCTATGTCTGACGATGGCCACGCCCTTTAAGGCATGGGCGCAGGAGGCTGAGCCGTCGGAACGGCTGACGCGGCTGTTAAAGCCCGGAACCAGCACGGTCTATTCTTTCAATTATCCGACGGTGAATAGCGCTGGCGAACGCATCGTGCTCTCGTCGGCTCTTGTGGCGTGGACACCCACCGACCGGCAGGAGAGCGACAGCATAGAGACGCTTCACATCTACAGCCATGCCACCATCGGAGCCGATGAAGAACGCCCCACCTCTACCGGCTTCTCCAAAGAGCAGATTATGCTGCAAACGCTGCCGAGGCGTACTTATGGCGATTTCGACGGCAACTCTGCCGATTATTTGGGACGCTGCATCATCATCGCGCCCGACTATGAGGGCTTTGGCCTGACCAAGGACCTGCCCCACCCCTACCTTTCGCAGCGACTGACGGCGCAGCAGGTGCTCGATGCCGTCAACTACGGGCTCGAACTCTACCGCAAGCAGGCGGCAGAGAAGGTTGCCGACAACCCACTGCTGCCCTTCAAGAGCGACTGGCGCACGTTTGGCCTCGGCTATTCGCAGGGCGGTGCCGTCACGCTGGCCGTGCAGCGGCTTATCGAGGAGAAAGGGCTGTCAGAACAACTGCACTACTATGGCAGCGTCTGCGGCGACGGGCCGTATGACCTGATTGAGACCATGCGCTACTATTTCGACGACGACGGAACCAGTTATGGCACAGAAACCGACCACCGCAAGGGCGTCTGCACCTATCCCGTGGTGGTTCCGCTCATCATCAAGGGCATGTGTTCCACCCATCCCGCCGTGGCGAAATACAGCATCGAAGACTACCTGTCGCAACAACTGATTGACACCGACGTGCTCAACTGGATTGACAGCAAGGAATACACCACGAGCGAGATGTCGAAAATGTGGTACGACCAGTTAGAAAACGGTTTGTATGCCAATGACAACTACTACTACCCAGAAGAAATGGCAGAAATGTTCTCGTCGCCCAAGGAAGGCAAGGTTTGGGGAATTCTGGACAAGATGTTCACGCCAGCCACGTTTGCCTATCTGAACAACGCCGACAACCTGTCCGGCGTGCCGAGCGAGCCTGCCAATGCCCAAGAGGCCCTGCATCGCGCCCTCGCCGACAACTCTACTGTGACGGGTTGGGAGCCACAGCACCGCATTCAGTTCTACCACTCGCGTGGCGACATGGTCGTGCCCTTCGGCAATTACCTTGCCTTCCGCGACGCACATCCCGACGGCGAGAACACCATCTATCGGATTGACGACACGTTCACCGACAGCGACCACATGGATGCCGCCACCTTGTTCTTCTTGCAATTATGCGTCGCCGGCTCTTTCGCTTCCAACTATAACTGGATTTGCGAGGGGGTTCTCTCTTCAGGCATCGACACGCAGCACATCACCGACGACCAGCGTCTGTCGCGCCACGACGACAACTGGTACACGCTCGACGGCCGTCGCCTCAGCAGCAAGCCAACCGTCAAGGGCGTTTATATTCACCAGCGTAAGAAAGTCGTCATCAAATAATATCCACCACCCTCGAAAAAATAGAACGACCCTATGGATTTTACCATTCGCAACCAAGACGGACTCGTCTGTCTGGCTCTGAAAGGCCGACTCGACTCCACCGCCGCCAACGAGATTACTCCGCACATTCAGCAGGAACTGGCGTCCTACAAGCCCGACTGCCCGCTGATTTGCGACACCCGCGAGTTGGAATACATTTCCAGTGCGGGCCTGCGCGTGTTGCTGATGTTGGCGAAGAAATTCAAGAATTTCCGCGTGACGGAGGCCCAGCCCGACGTCTTTAACGTGCTGGAAATGACGGGATTCACGAAAATGATGACCGTGGAGCGTGCCCTGCGTGAAATAAGCCTGAAGGGTTGCGAGGAAATCGGGCGCGGCGGCGTGGGAATCGTCTATCGCATCGACGACGAAACCATCATCAAGGTGTTTCGCGAGGGAACGAATATCGATGAAGTCAAGACGGAAATCACCATGGCGAAAGAGGCTTTCGTGCTCGGAATGCCGACGGCCATCTCGTTCGACATCGTACGCGCAGGCGACAAGTACGGCCTGGTCTATGAACTGCTGAAAGCCGAGACGCTGAGCACCATCATCAGCCGCGAGCCCGAGAAAATCGACGAGTTTGCCCGTCTCTACGCCGGCATGTTCCGCCAACTACACAGCATTGAGGTGCCCAAAGGGAGCACCATTCCCGACGCCATTGAGAAAGCGGAGCGCTCCATCAGGAAAATCAACCGTTATTTCGACGACGAAAGCGTAGATTTGCTGCTGCAAATCATCAGTTACGTTCCGAAGAGTA
The DNA here is from genome assembly GCA_017483785.1 of Prevotella sp. Classification (GTDB taxonomy): domain Bacteria; phylum Bacteroidota; class Bacteroidia; order Bacteroidales; family Bacteroidaceae; genus Prevotella. The sequence goes on along the minus strand of JAFUVC010000155.1, from coordinate 9,541 downwards.
ACCGACTGTTGCACTGCGACTTACAGACAAAAAACATCATGATGCAAGGCTCGGAGCCCATGCTCATCGACATGGGTGAGGTCAGTTGCGGCCATCCGCTGATTGACCTCGCCTACGCCTATTCGGCCATGGTTTCGTTTGTGGGCGACTACGAGCAGACCATCGGCATTCCCAGAGCCGTGGGACTCGACCTCTGGCAGCGCGCCATGAATTATTATTTCGAGGGCACCGACGAGGCTGAAGTCCGCCACCGGATGGAGCAGATTGAAACCGTCAGCCGCGTGCGCAACTTCAGTTGGCTCTCGCTGAGCGATTCGTTTCCCGAGGCCGTCGTGCGCGAGTGTCAGGAAATATTTGTGCAAAGGGTGGCAAACCAGAAAGAGCGAATCCTGGAAATCTGCAAGACTTTCTCGGACTGGACCCTCTGAAATCACTTGAATTTCTTACCAATCACCGGCAAATTCCTCAGCGGCAGGTCGTGGTGAACCACATGACCGAGGAAGGCGACGATGAGCACCGTGTTAGCCAGCAGCGAGGCCCAGACGGGCAGGTGTTCGCGCCCGAGCAGCATCAACACGAAGAATACGGCCGTCAAGGCGACATAAACGAAGATGGAGCGGAGCGGATAGCGAATGGGGAAATAGTGCTGGCCGACGAAATAACTCAGGAGCATGGCCGTCAGATAGCCCGCAAATCCGCCCCACGCACAGGCCCAATAGCCATATCGGGGAATGAAAATGATGTTCACGGCAAAGAGCACGACACAGCCGATGCCCGAGAAAATGGCGCCCCAGATGGTGCGGTCGGTCAGTTTATACCAGAACGAGAGGTTAAAATAGACGCCCATCATGATTTCGGCGGCCATGACGATGGGCACCACGCCCAGTCCCTCGCGGTAATCCTTGCCGATGATATATTGCAGCACGGGCATCCACCCCACCACGCAGAGGAAGGCCAGCAGCGTGAAAATCAGGAAGAATTTCATCGCCTCGGCATAGTATTCCTTTGAATTGCGGTCTTTTGAATTGCCGAAGACAATGGGTTCGTAGGCATAACGGAAGGCCTGGGTAATCAGTGCCATAATCATCGCGATTTTCACGCACGAGCCATAGATGCCCAACTGCACGTTGGCATCGGCCTTGTCGGGATAGACCAGCGGGAAGATAATCTTGTCGGCCACCTGATTCAGGATGCCTGCCACGCCAAGAATCAGTATCGGCCACGAGTAGCCCAGCATCTGGCGCAGCAGTTTTCCGTCAAACTTCCACTGGATTCGGAACATATCCGGAACAAAAAAGAACGTGATGACGCTTGTGCACAGCAGATTGATGAAAAACACGTAGAAGACCGATGTCTTGCCCAGCAGGACAAAATAGACGACGTTCAGGGTGATGTTTACGGCAATGTAGAGCATCTTGAGCGACGCAAAGCGGATGGCCCGCTTCTGGTATCTCAGATAGCAGAACGGCAGGGCCTGAATGGCGTCGAGTGCCACCACCACGGCCATCATCAGCAGATAGTCGGGATGGTCGGCATAGCCGAGCGTGTCGCTGATGGGGGTGATATACGCAAAAATCAGCAGCAGGAAGACGGCTGTCAGCGACCCTACAGTGGCAAATGCCGTGGAGAAAACGGTGTCGGACTTGTGTCTGTCGTCGTTGGCAAAGCGAAACAAGGTGGTCTCCATGCCGAAAGTCAGCACCACCAGAATGAGCGCCGTATAGGCATATACGTTGGTGCTGATGCCGTAGTCGCCCGAGTCCTTCGGCATATAGTGCGTATAGAGCGGCACGAGCAGATAGTTCAAAAACCTGCCGACGATGCTTGAAAGGCCGTATATCGCCGTGTCTTTTGCTAACGATTTCAGATTTGCCATAATTTATCCAAAGAATAGGTATGCGATTGCGATGGCCGCAATGATGCCGGCCAAGTCGGCCAGCAGGCCGCACGTCACGGCGTGGCGCGTGTAGCGGACGCCCACGGAGCCGAAATAGACGGCGAGGATGTAGAACGTGGTGTCGGTGGATCCTTGGAAAATACACGACAGGCGGCCCACAAACGAGTCGGGCCCGTATTGCGTCATGGCATCGACCATCATTCCGCGTGCTCCGCTGCCCGAAAGCGGCTTCATGATGGCCGTCGGGAGCGCATCGACAAACGAAGCGTTCACGCCCGCGAGGTTCACCGTCCATTTGATGCCCTCCATGAGCGCGTCCATTGCGCCCGACGCGCGGAAAACGGCGATGGCCACGAGGATGGCCACCAGATAGGGAATGATACGCACGGCCGTCGTAAAGCCGTCTTTCGCACCCTCCACGAAAGCGTCATAGACGTTCACTTTCCGCCGCATCGCCACCACGATGAAACCGACGATAATCGTCATCAGCAAGATGGATGCCGACGACACGCTCACGGTGTTCATCATGGCCGAGTCGAGTCGGCTGAAGCCCCAGATAATGGCGGCCACGAGGGCACTGATGCCACCCAGCGCGAGCAGCATCGTGCGGTTCAGCAGGCTGATGCGCTGAAAGAGCGACGTGACGATAATTCCGGCCAAAGTGGCGAAAAACGTCGCCAGCAGAATCGGGATGAACACGTCGGTGGGCTGCGCGGCGCCCTGCTGGGCGCGATAGGCCAGAATCGACACGGGAACGATGGTCAGTCCGCTCGTGTTGAGCACGAGAAACATAATCATCGGGTTGGTGGCCGTGTCTTTTTTCGGGTTCAGGTCCTGCAACTGCTGCATCGCCTTCAGGCCGAGCGGCGTGGCGGCATTGTCGAGTCCGAGCATATTGGCCGCGATGTTCATGAAAATGCTGCCCGTGGCGGGATGGTTTTTCGGGATGTCGGGGAAAAGTTTCGTGAAAACGGGCGACAGCGCACGCGCCAGAATGTTCACCACGCCGCCCTGCTCGCCGATTTTCATGATGCCCAGCCACAGCGCGAGCATTCCCGTCAGTCCGATGGAAATCTCGAAGGCAGTTTTCGACGAGTCGAACGTGGCGTTCATGATGGCCGGAAAAACCTCGGTGTCGCCGAAGAACACCAGCCTGACCAGCGCAATGACAAATGCAATCAGGAAAAATGCTATCCAAATGTAGTTCAGTACCATAATGCTGCAAAATTATGAAAAGTTTTAGACATTCAAAAGGGTTTTTGCGGAAAATTTCAAGCCGCGACGCAGGAATTCAGCATCGCCGCGAGTTCGTCGGGCGACGCTGCCACGCGGATGTAGTCCGTCCAGTGGCCGCGAATCATGCCACGACGCTGCAAGTCGTCCATCAGCCCTATGAGCGCATTCCAAAAGCCGTTGACGTTGTAGAGAATCACGGTTTTATGGTGGTAGCCGATGGTGTGCGACGCGGCCACGGTGAACACCTCGTCGAGCGTTCCTATGCCGCCCGGAAGTGCCACCAGCACGTCGCTATGGGCCAGCAGCAGGTCTTTTCGGTCGCTGAGGTTCTCGCAGGAGATCAACGTCGTCAGTTCGTCGGATTTCATGTTTCCCCGCTCAATAATTCGGGGCACGACACCGATGAGTTCGCCGTTTTTTGGCTTTTCGCAGGTTTCGGCATACGCTCGTGCCACGCAGCCCATCAGCCCTTTATCGCACCCTCCATACACGATGGAATGGCCGTTTTTTGCACACCAACGGGCAAAATTCTTGGTGGTTTCAAAATATTCATCGGCAATGTAGTCGTTTGCCGAACAAAAAACTCCAATTTTCATCTTTTCTCGTCGTTAATCAAAAAGTGGTGCAAAGTTATAAAAATATTTTCTAAATCCTCATTCCAAATTCTTATTTTATTTGTACCTTTGCACCCGAATTAATTCTTTTTTCCAATTTGAAAACATTTGAAGAACTTGGCGTCAGCGAGCAGATTCGCCGCGCCATCAGCGAACTGGGCTTTGAACAGCCCATGCCCGTACAGGAACAGGTGATTCCGTATTTGTTAAACGCGGCTGACTCCGACTTGATTGCCCTCGCCCAGACCGGAACGGGTAAGACGGCGGCTTTCGGCATTCCGCTCTTGCAGACGCTCGACACGCAAAGCCGTCATACTCAGGCACTTATCCTCAGTCCGACGCGCGAACTCTGCCTGCAAATCAGCGACGATTTGAAGGATTTCTCGAAATACCTGCCGGGTGTTCACGTCGTGGCGGTCTATGGCGGCACGTCGATTGTGCAGCAGATTCGGGCGTTGCAGCACGGCGCGCAGATTATCGTGGCCACGCCGGGCCGACTCATCGACCTCGTGAACCGCGGAAAGGCCGACTTGAGCCATGTGGGCCGCATCGTGCTCGACGAGGCCGACGAAATGCTCAACATGGGCTTCTCGGAGAGTATCAACGAGATTTTCGAGCACCTGCCCGAGCAGCGCAACACGCTGATGTTCTCGGCCACGATGAGCCGCGAAATCGAGCGCATCGCCAAGACCTACCTGCACAACCACCGCGAAATTGTCGTCGGCTCGCGCAACGAGGGCGCCGAGCACGTGAACCACATCTATTACCTCGTTCATGCGAAAGACAAATACCTCGCCCTGAAGCGCGTCGTCGATTTCCATCCGCGCATTTTCGCCATTATTTTCTGCCGCACGAAGGTTGAGACGCAGGAAATTGCCGACAAACTCATTCGCGACGGCTACAACGCCGAGGCGCTCCACGGCGACCTCTCGCAAGACCAGCGCGACCTGACGATGCAGAAGTTCCGCCAGCACACCGTGCAACTGCTCGTGGCCACCGACGTGGCGGCGCGCGGACTCGACGTCGACGACCTGACGCACGTCATCAACTACGGCTTGCCCGACGACATCGAGAACTACACCCACCGCTCGGGCCGCACGGGTCGCGCCGGCAAGAAAGGCACCTCCATCAGCATCATCCACACGCGCGAGAAGCACAAAGTGCGCCAGATTGAGAAGGAAATCGGCAAGGAATTCGTCGATGGAACGCTGCCGTCGCCGCAGGAAATCTGCACGAAGCAACTCTATCGCGCCATGGACAAAATCGAGAAAGTCGATGTCGATGAAGAGCAGATTGCCCCGTTCATGGAGGAAATCAACCGCCATTTCGAGTTCGTCGATAAGGAGGATATCATCAAGAAAATCGTGTCGATGACGTTCGGACGCTTCCTCGCCTACTACGCCGACGCGCCGGAAATCGAGAAACCGTCGGGAAAAGGCGAAAAATCGGCTCGAAACAAAGAGAAAAACGGCCCCCGGAAGGCGTCGAAAGGCTATGTCCGGCTGTTTATCAACCTCGGCAAGGCCGACGGGTTCTATCCCGGCGAAGTCATGCAGATGCTCAACCGCTATCTGGGCGGCCGGCAGCAGGTGGGCCACATCGACCTCTACCCGAAATTCAGCTATATCGAAGTGCCGAAGCAAGACGCCCAGCGCGTGATGAAAACGCTGTCGGGAACGCGATTCAAGGGTCGGGAAGTGCGCTGCAATGCTGCCGACGAAAAACCGACGAAAGACTTCCAAAAAGGCGGCGGAAAAAACAAAAACTACCCGACAGACTTCGTCGGAAAAGGCGGAAAAAATGGCCGAAAATCTTCAAAAAAGAGCGATTTCATCGGGATTTTCGACGAACCCACCGTTGGCGACTGGCGCGAACTGATGAAGCCCAAGAAATGGGACCGCAACCCCTCGGCCGAAGACTTTGGCGACGAAGGCTGGGCACTCCGCAAACCGCGTAAGAAGAAAAAATGAAAATCGGAACGATAGACTTCGGCGAGCGACCGCTGTTTCTGGCCCCGATGGAAGACGTGACCGACATCGGATTCCGCCATCTCTGCAAGCGATTCGGCGCAGCGATGGTCTATACGGAATTTGTGTCGGCCGAGGCACTGGTGCGCTCGGTGAAATCGACCGTCAGCAAACTCACCATCAGCGACGAGGAACGCCCCGTGGGCATCCAAATCTACGGGCGCGACGTGCCGCAAATGGTGGAGGCGGCCCAAATCGTGGAAAGCGAGGCCAAGCCCGACATCATCGACCTGAATTTCGGCTGTCCGGTGAAGAAAGTGGCCGGAAAAGGCGCAGGCGCAGGCATGTTGCGCAACATTCCGCAGCTGCTCGACATCACGCGCGAGGTGGTGAAAGCCGTCCACACGCCCGTCACCGTGAAAACGCGGCTCGGCTGGGACATGGAAAGCCTCATCATCGCCGACCTGGCCGAGCAACTGCAAGACTGCGGCATTCAGGCACTGACGATTCACGGGCGCACGCGCTCGCAGATGTACACAGGCGAGGCCGACTGGACGCTCATCGGCGAGGTGAAGCGCAATCCGCGCATACAGATTCCGATTATCGGCAATGGCGACATCCGCTCGCTCGACGAGGCCGACGCCGCCTTCGACCGCTACGGCGTGGATGCCGTGATGATTGGGCGCGCCACATTCGGCCAGCCCTGGATTTTCAGCCGTCAGCAACTTTCCGTTGACCAGAAAATCGACATTCTCAAAGAGCAGTTGCTCATCAACATCGACCGAATCAGTGACATGAAAGGCACGAAAGACGACACGAAAAAGCGCCGTTCCAACGAATATCGCGGCATTCTCCACACGCGCCGCCACTTGGCCGCGTCGCCCGTGTTCAAAGGCATTCCCGACTTCCGCCAGACGCGCATCGCCATGCTCCGCGCCGAAACGGCTGACGAACTCATCGCCATTCTTGAACAGTGTCGCGAGCGACTTCGCCAACTGCAATAAATCAGTCGCAATCGTGGTCGTGGCAGTGAGATGCCGCCGTCTCGAATTCCAGCGTAGAATGGCCGATGTTCAGGTGTTCCAACTCGTGTTTCAACGCTTCTTTCACCGATTCCATCGCGTCGAGCGAATCGACCACAACGTGGGCCGTCAGGGCGTTGTCGGTAGTGGAAATCGCCCAGACGTGCAGGTGGTGGACATCCTGCACATGGTCGTTGGCCAAAAGCGTCGTTTTCACCTGCTCCAGCGACATATTCTCGGGCAGTCCGTCGAGCGAGAGGCGCAGGCTACCGGAAAGCAGATTCCACGTGGAAACGAGGATGACAAACGCGATGATAAGGCTCACGATGGGGTCAACGATGGTCCAGCCCGTCATGGAAATGACGATGCCCGAAATGACCACGCCCACGCTGACGAGCGTGTCGGCCGCCATGTGGAGGAAGGCTCCGCGCACGTTCAGGTCGTTTTTCTGTCCGCGCATCAGCAGCAGTGCCGTCAGGCCGTTGATGACGATGCCCACGCCCGCCGTCCACGAAATGGCCGCGCCGTTCACGTCGGTGGGCTCGTAGAACTTGTGGATGCTCTCAATGATGATGGCGCCGACGGCCACGAGCAGGATAATGGCATTGAGCAGCGAAATGAGCACGGTCGATTTCTTGTAACCGTAGGTAAACCGGCTGTTGGCGTGGATTTTCGCCAACTGGAACGCCACGAGCACCAAAACGAGCGAAAAAACGTCGCTCAGGTTGTGTCCAGCATCGGAAAGCAGCGAGAGCGAGCCTTCGAGCAGGCCGATGACGGCCTCGATGATGACAAACAGCAGGTTCAGGACGATGGAAAAAATGAAAATCCCGTTGAGACTCGTCAGTTTCTCCACATGATGGTGGTGATGGTGGTGATGACCGCCATTTTCTTCGTGATGATGATGTGAGTGTGCCATATTACTTTTCTTTTTCTAAATCATCAAATCATTAGCATTCTACAAATCCCTGTTCAGCACTTCGCTGACTTCAGGAATTTCCGGCAGTGGCTGCCAGCGGCTCATCAGTTCACAAACCACTGTGCCCTCAGCATTCGCAAGCGTGTGGAGGTAGCAGCCATCGTCCGTGCGCGACATTCGGCAGGTCAGCGTGTCGTCAAGATAGGTCTCGTGCAGCCAGTGGACGGTGACGGAAGACAAAGTCTGTGAGGAAAGCGCTTCGTCGGGCATGGTCAGCAGGGCAATCGTGACGTAACTGCGGTTGCTGACGTGGAAATTGAAGTCGAGGTCGAGGCGCGTTGCGCGATGCTCCATCTGCATGTCAACCGACTGCGCTTTGGGGAACCGAACTTTCTTGTGGCTGGCGGTCATAAACTCAGGCACCACCGTCAGTTTGTCGACAAGGAAATCGGTTGTCTCCAGTCGCTTGGTGTCGAGGTTCAGGATGTTCCACTGGCTTGTTCCCGAGGCTATCAACTGCCCGTTATCCTTGCGGAAAATGCGGAAATCGCAGTAGATTCGGAGCGAGGTCAGTTCGCTCACCCAAATCTCCACCGTGAAGTCCTCCGACCAGTAGGTGACCGTCGGCTGGACGTCAATCTGAACCTCTGTGATGACCCACATGCGCCGCTGCTTCACGATGTCGAAGGCTGCAAAGTTGTGGATGGTCATCATCCGTGCGAAACTGTCCTGAAAATACATCAGCATGGCATTCGGCGTGAGTCTGTACAAGGGCGTGATGTCCGATGCCGTCGCTGTGTAGGTGTGTCTGTATTTTCCGTTTATAATCATGCGTCAAATTCCGATTTATGTGTTTTGAATTCGATGGCAAAGTTATAAAATTTTTCGCGAAAATCCGTCATTTACTCTGCCTTTTTAAGAATTCAGAAGGCGTGGTGCCAAAGTGTTACTTGAACTGGCGGGTGTAATCAAGCAAATTGATGGTTCCCACTTCGTTTTTAACGTCAAGATTCGGGACATATTCCACGATTTTTGTCGTTCCACTGGCTTTTTCGACATAAAAATACACCAATGCACCCGTGTAACTGTGGAAAACCACCTGATAGGCGGAATCCGTCTCCTCGCCCATCTCAATTTTCATGATGTTGGGATTCTCTTCCGCCACGCTCCAGTCGTATTCGCTGTGACAGTAGTTTTCAACCCCTTCGTAGGCCATTTCTACCGTTATCGGGCCTTTCCAGGTACTTACGCCGCACGAGCACAAAAGCAAGGCCGCGAGCATGAATGAAAAACCGATTCGTTTCATGTGGGTTCGGACATTCTCAATCTGTTACCACCTCGTTGAAATGCTCCTTGCCCCAGGCTATCAGCGCCGTGAGTGCGGGCATCAGCGAACGGCCTGTCTCTGTCAGGGAATACTCCACTCGGGGAGGAACCTCCGGATAGACCTCACGATGTACGAGATGGCTCTGCTCCAGACTTTTCAGTGTCTGCGAGAGCATCTTTTGCGAGCAGTCCGTCATCAGCCGACGGATTTAATTAAAGCGCAACACGCCCGTATCACTGGTGTGAAGCATATAGAGCACCAGCATCGACCATTTGTCGCCGAAACGACTCACTACTTGCCTGATAGGACAGGCCAAATACTCTGCTTTGATATCTGCCATTTCTATTTACTATTTGACGATTTACTATTTTCGGCAAAGGTAGCAAAAAGTTACTAAATAACGTAATTATACTGTGTTAATATGAGTTAAAGTTTTTTTAGATTAGTTCCATTTCGCCATAATTCCTACTTTTTGGTAACTATCTCACCAAAAAGTGCCTTCTTGTGGGAATGAAAAAGTTGCCGTAATTTTGCAGCGTCAAAACGAACAAATAACATT
>JAFUVC010000154.1 GCA_017483785.1 Prevotella sp. | reverse complement strand
CACAGAAGAGCAAATTAAACAAATACAGTATAAAATCAATGCAAGGCCAAGAAAAAAACTCGGATTCAAGGCTCCGGTTCAGACTTTTTTCATACCTTTGCAGACGTAGTTGCATTTTGGAGTTGAATCTTCGTTCGCTTCTTTCTTTTTGCAAAGTTTTGCCATCTCATTTTTTTTTCTTATCTTTGCAGGCCAAAATCGACAATTAAAGATAAAAATAATGAGCAAACAGACAGAAAAAATCAAAGAGCTCGTCGCCAAGCGCGAGAAGGCTCGTCTGGGTGGTGGCGAGAAAGCCATCGAAAAGCAACATCAGCGCGGAAAATACACCGCTCGCGAGCGCATCGAAATGCTCGTGGACGAGGGTAGTTTCGAGGAATACGATATGTTCAAGCTCCACCGCTGCCACAATTTCGGCATGGAGAAGAAGCAGTTCCTCGGCGACGGCGTGGTGGTCGGCTCGGCCACGATTGACGGTCGCCTCGTCTATGTGTCGGCGCAGGATTTCACCGTCAATGGCGGCTCGCTGTCGGAAACGATGTCGCAGAAAATCTGCAAGGTGATGGATATGGCCGTGCAAAACGGTGCTCCGATGATTTGCATGAACGACTCGGGCGGTGCGCGCATTCAGGAAGGCATCTGCTCGCTGGCCGGCTATGGCGAGATTTTCGAGCGCAACATCCTCGCGAGCGGCGTCATTCCGCAGATTTCGGCCATCATGGGCCCGTGTGCAGGCGGCGCAGTGTATAACCCTGCCCTCACCGACTTCATCTTGATGATGGAGAACACGTCGTATATGTTCCTGACGGGGCCTGCCGTGGTGAAAACCGTGACAGGCGAGGACGTGGATGCCGAAAGCCTCGGCGGAGCCAGTGTCCACGCCTCGAAAAGCGGTGTGACCTCATTTACGGCCAAGACTGAGGAAGAGGCAATGGCGATGATCAAGACGCTGTTGTCGTACATCCCCTCGAACAACATGGAAGAGGCACCGCGCGTGGAATGCACCGACCCCATCGACCGCAAGGAAGACCTGCTCAACGAGATCATTCCCGACGACCCGAACAAGGCCTACGACATGTATAAAGTCATTTCGGCCATCACCGACAACGGCGAATTCTTCGAGGTTCAGCCGAAGTTTGCCGAGAATATCATCGTCGGCTTCGCCCGATTCAACGGCCAGAGCGTCGGCATCGTGGCCAACCAGCCGATGGCCTACGCAGGCGTTTTAGACACGAATGCCTCGCGCAAGGGAGCCCGCTTTGTGCGCTTCTGCGACGCTTTCAACATTCCCATCGTGTCGCTCGTCGATGTGCCGGGATTCCTGCCGGGCACGGGTCAGGAATACAACGCCGTGATTCTGCATGGCGCACAACTGCTCTACGCCTACGGCGAGGCCACCGTTCCCAAAATCACGATTACGCTGCGCAAGTCTTACGGCGGCAGCCACATCGTGATGGGCTGCAAGCAACTGCGTTCCGACCTGAACTTTGCGTGGCCGTCGAGCGAAATCGCCGTGATGGGTGCCTCGGGTGCCGTGGCCGTGCTTTTCGCCAAGGACGTGAAGGCCAAGAAAGAGGCCGGCGAAGACGTGAAAGCCTTCATCGCCGAGAAAGAAGACGAATACAGCGACTTGTTCGCCAATCCCTATCAGGCCGCACAATATGGCTACATCGACGACGTGATTGAACCGCGCAACACCCGTTTCCGCATCTGTCGCGGACTGGCCCAACTGGCCTGCAAGAAGCAGTCGCTGCCCGCCAAGAAACACGGATGTATGCCAATGTAATTTACAATTTACAATTTGACAATTTACAATTGACAATTTACAATTTTGACAATGGATAAAAATATTTTCGCTGCGATTGCGTTGGCCTTGCATGAATTTCAGGGCAACAACGTACACGACAAAGAGTCTGGCTTCATCACCATCAAGCCGCGCCACACGCTGTGGAATGCCAAATTTCAAACCATGACCCCAAAACCCTAAAAACGTATGAAAGAGTATAAATATACAATCGATGGAAAAGAATACAAGGTTGCCATCGGTGAAATTGCAGACAACGTGGCCCAAGTGACCGTGAACGGCGAGACGTTCAGCGTGGAAATGGAGCCCGAACAGGAGCCCGAGAAGAAAAAAGTGGTGCTCGGACAGCCCGAAACCGCCGAAAAGAGCGAGGAATCGGCTCCGACGGCCCATGTGAACACGGCAAACGCCGTGAAAGCACCGCTTCCGGGCGTCATCACCTCGGTCGAGGTCAGCGTGGGCAAGCAAGTGAAGGCCGGCGACACGCTCGTGGTGCTCGAAGCCATGAAAATGGCCAACAACATCGAGGCCGAGAGCGACGGAACCGTCGCCGCCATCTGCGTGAAAGTCGGCGAGAATGTTCTCGAAGATGCACCGCTGGTTGTGATTGAATAAAAGCATTAAAATCTTAAAAATTGCGAATATTTTTTGCTTTTTGGACAATTTAAAGAAAAAGTTGGCCAACAAGTCAACTTTTTTTCGTATCTTTGCATACGACACTAAAATCACTAATTACGCATGGCAAAAAAAATACTGTTCATCAACCAAGAGATTTCTCCCTACGTTCCCGATTCGGAAATGTCATTGATGGGTTGCTCCCTGCCGCAGAAAATCCAGGAGGCAGGCTACGAAATCCGTACCTTCATGCCCAAATGGGGAAATATCAACGAGCGGCGCGGACAGTTGCACGAGGTGCAGCGGCTCTCGGGCATGAACCTGATTATCAACGACACCGACCACCCCATCATCATCAAGGTGGCGTCGATTCCGAACACGCGCGTGCAGGTCTATTTCATCGACAACGACGACTATTTCCTGAAACGCCAGATGACGGAAAACGAACAGGGCGAGGAATATGCCGACAACGGCGAGCGCGCAGTGTTTTTTGCCCGTGGCGTGCTTGAAACCGTCAAGAAACTCCGCTGGACGCCCGACATCATCCACTGTCAGGGCTGGATGTCCGCCGTCATTCCCCTCTACATCAAGACGGCCTACAAGGAAGAACCCTCGTTTGCCGAGACGAAAGTGGTGACGTCGCTGTTCCAGAGCCAGTTGAAAGGCAATCTTGGCGACAGTTTCAAGAGTGCCCTCGCCTTCCGCGAAGTGACCGAGGAACTGTTAGAACCCTATAAGAAGAAATTCGATTTCCTCGAACT
>JAFUVC010000153.1 GCA_017483785.1 Prevotella sp. | reverse complement strand
GAAGGAACGCGACAGGGGCGGCACGTTCGCCTGGTTCGGCCCCGAGAGCCATCCCGACTTCGGCGGAAATCCCGCGACGGGCGAATACCCGGGCGACAACCGCAAGGCGCCCGTCGGCCGCAGCATCACCGCCATGCAGTTCGCCAACCGCATGATTCTGCGCAAGGCCATGCTCGCAGGCGGATTCAAGCCCCTCGACACCGAGTGGTGGCACTTCACGCTCCGCGATGAGCCTTTCCCCGACACCTACTTCACGTTCCCCGTCAGGAAACTTGACCACAAATAACTGATTATGAAAAAAATAAACATCCTGATGATGGCAGCCCTCGCGCTGCTTTCCTCGTGCATCAAGGACGAGCCCCTGAACCAAGAGTGCGACATCACGAGCGCATGGCTTGAGGGCGACCAGTATGCCGTCAATTTCTACCAGCCCTCGCAGATGAGGCAGGACAACATTTCGACGTCAGAGAAGGAAATCGTGTTCACCGTGAAGTCGCTCTTGTCGCTGCCCGACATGTTGCCCGTCCACTTCGACCTGACACCCGGAGCCACGATGGTTCCGGCCAACGGCTCGGAACAGAATTTCAAGAACGGCCCCGTCACTTACACCGTCACGTCGGAAGATGGCGCATGGAGCCGTCAATACGCCGTCGTGTTCAAGGAGGCCAGCCTGCCTTCCAACAAGTTTAGTTTCGAGCATGTGGAAACGGTGGCAGGCATCAACTGGAATTACTACCATGACTTCTACGAGTTGGACGCGCAGGGCAACCGTCTGAATTTCTGGGCTTCGGGCAACCCCGGCGCAATCATGACCAAGTCGAATTCCACAGCAGAAACTCAGCCCACTTTCTCGACTGAAGACGGCTATGTGGGCAAGGGCGTGTGCATGAACACGCAGAGTGCCGGGCCGCTGGGTGAATGGATTGGAAAGCCCATCGCCGCAGGCAACCTCTTCATCGGCCGCTTCGTGGTGGAAAAAGTGTTGCAAGACGCCCTGAAAACGACGGAGTTCGGCCGACCCTTCAACCGAGTTCCCACGCGCGTGACGGGCTACTACAAGTACAAACCCGGCGACGAATTTACCATCTTAGACGAGAATAAGAAAAAAGTGACAGTGCCCGGACGCGTTGACGAGGCCAGCATCTACGCCGTTTTCTATCGCAACAAAGACTCGAATGGAAATCCGGTTCTGCTCTACGGCGACGACGTTCAGACCAACCCCCACATCGTCAGGAAGGCGCAAGTGGACGCGCTGCCACCTACCGACGAGTGGGCGCGCTTTGAAATGTGGTTCGAGGGCGGCGATGCCGACCCGCAGGTGCTTGCCCAATTGGGCTACAGCATGACGCTGGTGTTCTCGTCGAGCAAGGACGGAGCCATGTTTGAAGGTGCTGTCGGCAGCACGCTATACGTCGATGAAGTGGAAGTTTTCTTTGAAGAAGCCGACCAAACAGAGTAGGAGGATAAAATCATGAAAAAGAAGATTATTTTTTTTGCCATTTGTGCCATTCTGGCCGCGCCAGTCAATGCCCAGAGCTACTTTGACCATCTCGAAGTGAAAACTCGCGTGGGCTACAACATCGGCGGAACAGCCCCGATTGGTATGCCGGCAACCATCCGCAGCATCGAGGCTTTCCGGCTGACACCCTCGTTCATGGTTGGATTCGACGTCGCCATGCCTTTGAAGCAAAAATGGGGGCTGCAGGCCGGACTCCATTTTGAAAACAAAGCCATGAACGCCGAAGTGACCACCAAAGGCTACCGAATGGAGGTGGTGAAGGGCGACAGCAAACTCGACGGCCTGTTCACGGGCCATGTGAAGCAGGAAGTCACCGAGTGGATGCTCACGCTGCCCATCGAGGCCACTTACGCCTTGGGGAAAGTGACGCTCAAGGCCGGACCTTACTTCTCGTTGCTGCTCCACAAGGATTTCAGCGGAATCGCCTCCAACGGCTACCTGCGTCAGGGCGACCCCACCGGACCGCGCATCAACATGGGCAACAAGGATGGCGAGTGGGCCACCTACGACTTCAGCGACGAAATGCGACCGCTGCAAATGGGCGTGAGCGTCGGCGCCGATTGGCAGGTGCACCGGAAAATCGGCCTCTCGGCCGACCTGAACTGGGGCTTGACGGGCATTTTCAAGAGCGATTTCAAGACCGTGGAGCAGACGCTTTTCCCCATCTACGGCACCATCGGCATATTCAATAAGTTTTAAAGGCCACGCCGAAGATGACTATCTGAAAAGATGAAAAGGTTCCTGTTCTTAGCAAGTATGCTCGTCGTCTGCGGACAAGTCTCGGCCGGAGGCGGAATCGTCTCGCTGGTCAGGAAATTGGGCACGTTCATCGACTCGATGACCGTCAGAGGCGTGGACAGAACCTATATCGAGGCCCCGAAAGAGCCCTGGCAGGTGATTTTGCGAGGCAACGTCAACCAGACCGACATGAAAATGAAGTCAACCATCGATGCCGAAGGAATGTTCTGGGGCGTGAAGGGTGATGTCCGATGGGAGCCGCGCATCAAGACCACGCCGTCAACCTACGTTGGTTTCTGGGCAGGTTATCGCGGCTATGGCCTCGGCTACTCGTGGAACGTGGGCGGCGACAAGGGCAGCATCCTGACACTCGGTGCCACAGGCGGCTCCTATGGCGTCAATTTGCGCATTCACCGCTTCAAGACCGACGAGCCGGAGGTGTTTATCGCCGGAAATTTCCTCGATGACGAGGTTGGCGATTTCAACTATTCGGAAAGGATTGAAAACTTTCCACTCTGGAAGCCCATTCGCACGCGCACGCTCATTCTCGACGGCTATTACCTCTTCAACGGAAAACGGTTTTCCTATGCCGCGGCCTACGACCAGTCGGTTATTCAACGGCGGTCGGCGGGCTCACTGATGGCCGGTGCCATGTACTACCATTCCCACACGCAATATGCCAACGACGAAGACGCCGACTTCATCCTGATGATGGGCGACATTGGCCGCATCAAGCAGTGGCAGGCCAGCGTCGGCGTGGGCTATGCCTACAACTGGGTGCCGGCGAAGGGCTTGCTGGTGAGCGCGTTCGCCATGCCCATGCTCACGTTCTACAACCGCCTGAAAGTGTGGCAGTACGGTTCCAACTATCGCGACATGGCCATCGACGAAGAACTCCACGAAGAAGACGAACTGTCGTTTCTCGACTATAAGATATGGCCGATGGGCGAAACCTCGCAAAACAGCCGCATGACGCTGACTTTCGACGGTAGGCTGTCGCTGACCTACCAGTGGAGCCGATTTTTCATCAACGCCTACGGCCAGTTCAACAACTTCCGCTACAGTCAAGGGCGCTACAGCGGCTATCTGAACGACTGGTTCGTCAATGCATCCATCGGCGTAAGACTCTAAAAATGTTGCAAAAAACGAAATATTTAACCGTAAAAACAAGTAATAAGACATGAGAATGACAAAATTTTGGATTTTTGCCGCTATTTTTGCATTTTGCGGCGTCATCAGTGCGCAGGCACAAGTGATGAAAACGGCCGACTTGGAAAAATACGCCAAGCAGCACTATGGCGACAAGTGGCTCGATGCCGCCAAGAACCTTGCCTCGGGGCTGACGCTCGACAAAAACGAGTCGCTGACCTATCAGCAGGTGATTGAGGCTCCGGGTAAGAGCAAGGAACAGCTCTACTTGGCGCTGAACTACTGGGCCACGGCCACGTTCAAAGACCATCAGGCCATCACGCTCAACGACAAGGAGGCCGGCTGCATCATCATTTCATCGACCATTCCCGCCATCGCCGAACATATCGGAACCCTCAACAAGTATTCGGTCAGCATCACGCCCGTCATTCGCCTCGACATCAAGGAAGGCAAAGTCCGCGTGACCTACACCGTGCAGAACTACGACGTTCTGGCCGACATCAGCGGCGGATGGCTCAGTGCAGCCCAGAGCGACGAGCGCACTTACGGCGATTCGAAGCGCAAGCAGGACGACAAGACCAACGGCAAACTCTACGACGAGCAGTGGGAGATAGCCAGACATTATCCTTTCGTGGAGAAAGATTCCAAGAAGCGCACCTGTTCCAAGGCGCTCGTGATGACCCACGCCTATTCCAACGCCATCATAGACAAGGTGGAGGAGGCCATCAAGAATGGCATCGTGGGCAATGAGGACGATGATTGGTAAACATTACTCTATCGAGTCTTCTATCACGATTTGATGCTCAAAAATATCGCTGAGGTCAATGTCGTTGATAATGCGGTTGCGCAGCGTGTCGCGCATGGCTTGCGGGTTAGCCTCGGGCTGTAGCGGCACAAGGTTGCGCACCATTTTTTGAATCTGTGCGATGCGAGGCTGGTCGGCGGCGGTGTTTCGGAACCGTTGGTAGTAGTCGAGGGCCGATTGGAAATACTCATAGGCCGTCTCCGTGTCGTCGTTGAAAAGATAGCAGTGGCCGATGCGATAGAGCGCATCGGCTTTTTCGTTGTCGTAGCAGACGTTGAGCGCCTGTTCGTAGTAGGGGATGGCCTGCTCGTATTGCTTGAGGTTGAAGTGGCTCTCGGCGTTGATGTAATAGTAGAGCGACCGCTCGTGAGGGGCGAATGGCTCGAGTTGCGGAATGAGCGAGTCGAGGTATTCGCAGGTCTGCTCGTCGTTCCAGTCGTAGTAATGGCAGACGGCGATGAAGGCGCGAAATCGTGGGTTGAGTTTATAGCGACGGTCGAGTTTGTCGAAAATCAAGAGCGATTCGTGGAATTTTCCGCTTTGGAAATACTCGATGGCCTTGCCGAGCAGTTCCTGGTCGTTTTCCTCTTGCTGCGGACGGGCGGAAAACGACACGGTCATGACGAGCAGAATCACCGCGAACAGCGTCGTGACTACGTTTTGAGTTGCAGAACGGTTTCGCATCGCCTTGAATTAAGGGCTTGTATAGAATTCAATGAGTTCGGCGATGGCCTTCCTGCATACGGTGCAGAACTCCGGATGCTCGTTGGTGCGCATCCGGCAGTCGGGATAGGCGCGGAAAATGCCTTTCAGGCTGTAACCGGCACCTTCGTAGAGGCCGATTTCCCCGTCATTTCCGAGCATCGACTGCCATTTCTTTGAAAAATCGGCCATCGTGGTGATGTTGGGCTCCCAGGGTTCCACGTCGTGCGGATACATCGGGATGTCCTCGGTTTCGTAGGCGTATTCGTCGGCCAGTCCGGCAAAACTATGCCCGAATTCATGCACCACGACGGAGCGGAACTTCGGGTGATGGGCCATGGCGAGGTTGTAGGAGTTCAGAATGCCGCCTCCGCCGTATTCCTCTGTGTTCACGAGCACGATGATGTGTTCGTAGGGAATGCCGGCCAGCAGGTCGTGCAAGTCCTTCAGGTGGAGCGTGGTGAGGTAGCGCTGGCTGTAGAACGTGTCGAAGTGGGAGTGCAGCGCGGTGTTTTTCCAGATGCCGTTGTGGGGCTCGCTCGTCCCGCTTTCTTTGGAGGGCGATTTCACGGCCGTGATTTTGAATCGCTCGCGACACGATTTGAAAGGCTCGTGCGAGAAAATGGCCTCTGTGGCGATGTTCACGTCGCGGAGAAAAACGTCCATTTCTGCCTCTTGATAGCCCTCGGCGACAAAGGCGATATGGATGCAGCGCGATTCGTCGGCCGGGTTTTGCACGACGGTGTAGGGTGTCGTCTCGCGCTCGCCGATGTGGCGAATCAAAATGTCGGTCGGAACGACTTCATGCGTCATCGTTGACGTAATTTCGCGCCGGTTGTTAAACAAACTGACGGTTACATCAACCGTGTCGCGAGGCATTGGAATCAGAAACACGT
>JAFUVC010000152.1 GCA_017483785.1 Prevotella sp. | reverse complement strand
GAGAAATATAGACTCAATGAAGAAAAAAGCAGTTCTTAGACGTGTTGGTGAAGATAAAAATGGCTATTGGGAAGTGCTATTAGAAATTAAAAATATCGATTAGAGGGCTTTATTTAGTGGTGCAAATGTGGTGTATTTTGTAAAGTTATCCCCACAGGGATTGCATATCCCTGTAGGCTGGCGCCAGCCATCCTACAAAAGGAAATGAGCCTCAAAAGATTTGAAAGTAAACCTTCCATCTTCTAAGACTCATTTTCTTTCGTGATCCCGTTGGGATTCAAACCCAAGACCTTCAGAACCGGAATCTGACGCTCTATTCAGCTAAGCTACGGGACCGATGTCGAATGAAATCGGGTGCAAAGTTACGATTTTTTGGTGATTTCACAAAATATTAGTTGATTTTTATTGTCGATTGGTGGGAATGTTGTAACTTTGTGGGAAATTTTCAGGATAAATACGATGAGTAAACTGATACGACCGACGGACTACGTTTCGCTGCTCGACATGGGGCAGACGGAGCAGGGAATTAAGTTGATTAAGGAGTTTTTCCAGCAGAATCTTTCCACGGAACTGCGGCTGCGGCGCGTCACGGCACCGCTGTTCGTGCTTCAGGGACTGGGCCTCAACGACGACCTCAACGGCGTGGAGCGGCCCGTGACGTTTGCCGTGAAGGACATGGGCGGCGCAAAGGCTGAGGTGGTGCATTCGCTGGCGAAGTGGAAGCGCATGTCGCTGGCGGAGTACGGCGTGAAGGCGGGCTACGGCATCTACACCGACATGAACGCGATTCGCACTGACGAGGAACTCGACAACCTGCATTCGCTCTACGTCGATCAGTGGGACTGGGAGGCGGTGATTACGCCCGGGCAGCGCCAGTTGGCGTTTCTCAAGGACGTGGTGCAGCGGATTTACGCGGCCATCCTGCGCACGGAATATCTCGCCTGCGAGACTTATCCGCAGTTGAAGCCTTTCCTGCCCGAGCAGATTCATTTTATTCATGCCGAGGAGTTGCTGCGGCGCTATCCCGACATGACGGCCAAGGAGCGCGAAGATGCCATTTGCAGGGAGTTCGGGGCCGTTTTCGTGATTGGAATCGGCGGAAAATTGTCGAACGGCGAGCCGCACGACGGTCGCGCTGCCGACTACGACGACTGGTCATCCGTGGCGGAAGACGGCCGTCAGGGGTTGAACGGAGACATTTTGATTTGGTATCCCGTGCTCCAGCGTTCGTTTGAACTCTCGTCGATGGGCATTCGCGTCGATGCAGAGGCTTTGCTGCGACAGTTGAGGATTCGCGGACAGGAAGACCGAGCCAACCTCTTCTTCCATCAGCAATTGTTGTCGGGCCGGCTGCCGCTGAGTATCGGCGGCGGCATCGGACAGAGCCGCCTCTGCATGGTGCTGCTCCACAAGGCGCACATCGGCGAAATTCAGGCTTCAATCTGGCCCGAAGCGATGCGCGGGGAATGCTCAAAAATGGGAATCAGGCTGATTTAAGAGAGTTGTAGTTTAAAGGATTCGCGTAGTTTTTCGATGGCCGGATTTTCTTTTCTGATGAGGTCGAAAATCTGCCGTTTCGTCAGGACGGGCTTGATTTCGCCCGTTTCTGCGAGCCTTATTTGCAGGTCGATGTTGCCGTTTTGCAGGCTTTTTGCCAGCGTCGCGTGCACTCGTTTCTGAATCGATTTGATTTGGTCGAGCAGAATGTTATTATCGACCACGATTTCGATTTTCGGCGCGTCGGAGTCGGCTGTCAGCAGTTTGGGCGTCATGTTTTTCATGCGCTGCGCCATGGCAACCATCTCCTTCGGCATCCTGTCGCACATCGCCCGCCATTCCTTTTGCAGTTGTTCTTGCGTGAAAAGCCCTTTTTCGTCTTTGTTTTCGACTTCGGGCTCGTCGGTTTGGGCGACTTCCTCTTGCTTTTTCAGCGATTTGAATGTCAGGCCAAGGCCATCGAGTTTCACGGCCGATTTGGGCTTCGGCGCGTCGGTCTTGACGGGTTCCGTTGAAACCGTCTTGTGCTGTTGGCGACCGGCGGTGCCACCCTGCGAGGCCACCTTCTGCTGCCGGTTGCTGTTGAGCAATTTCTGAAACAGGGATTTTAATCGCTTGGGGCTACGCCCCGCGCTTTCCGCGTCGTCGGGCTGCGTGATTTGCGCCACCTGAATGAGCGTGAGTTCCACGAGCAGCCGCTTGTTCGACGACTGCCTGTAGCCCTGGTCGCACTGGTTCATCAGTTGCAGTGCCTTGTAGAGGAACGGCGTGGGAGCCTTCTGCGCCTGCTGCTGATAGCGCTCGCGCTGTTGCTGGCTCACTTCGAGCAACGGCAGCGTCTGCGCGTCTTTCGCCATGAGCACGTTGCGCACGTGGGCGGCCAGTCCGTTGATGAGGTTTCCGCCGTCGAAGCCGCGCGTGATAATCTGGTTGAGCAGCAGCATGATGTCGGAAACCTTGTTTTCGAGCGACAGGTCGATGATTCGGAAATAGTTGTCGGCGTCGAGCACGTTGAGGTCTTCGATGACCTTCTCGTAGGTGATTTTCCCCTGACAGAACGAAGCCGTCTGGTCGAAAATCGACAGTGCGTCGCGCATTCCGCCGTCGGCCTTCTCGGCGATGACGGCAAGAGCCTCGTCCTCGACCTCGATGCCCTCTTTCTGCGCCACTTCCTTCAGGTGCAGAATTGTGTCCTCGATGCTCATGCGGTCGAAGTCGTAAATCTGGCAGCGCGAGATAATCGTCGGCAGGATTTTGTGCTTTTCCGTCGTGGCGAGGATGAAGATGACGTGTGCAGGCGGCTCTTCGAGCGTCTTGAGGAAGGCGTTGAAGGCCTGCGTGGAGAGCATGTGCACCTCGTCAATGATAAAAACCTTGTATTTTCCGACCTGAGGCGGGATTCGCGTCTGCTCCATGAGCGACTTGATGTTGTCCACGGAGTTGTTCGAGGCCGCGTCGAGTTCAAAAATGTTGTACGACCGCTGCTCGTTGAACGCCTGACACGACTCGCACTGGTTGCAGGCCTCGCCGTCGGCGGTGGGTGTCAGGCAGTTGATGGCCTTGGCGAAAATGCGCGCGCAGGTGGTTTTTCCGACGCCTCGCGGTCCGCAAAACAGGTAGGCATGGGCCAACTTTCCGCTGACGACGGCGTTTTTCAGCGTGGTGGTCAGCGTGCGCTGGCCAACGACGCTGTCGAACGTCAACGGGCGGTATTTGCGTGCTGAAACAATGTATTCTTCCATCTTTTTCGGGTTTATTTTGCAAAGTTACGAAAAAAGTTCCGATTTCATCATCCTTGAATCATTTTTTTCATTAACTTTGCAGTCGGTATAGGAATCATCATGAATTTCTTTCGAAAAATATTCAAATATATTGACGAATTAGATTACGGCGTTTTTCAATTTGGAACGTTTATGATTGGCTTGATAATCGGGTTGGGATACGGAGTTATCACTTCCAGAATTCCAGTAAAGGTAGCACTTTTATTTGGTCTATTTGTCATCGTTGTCGTAATACTTGTAGTATTTGTCGGAAAATTCATCAGCAGAAAGATAAGAAAAATAAACAGGAAAAAAGACTTAGAAGATTTGAAACGATTTAAATACGAATAAATGATATGGCAAGCAAAGTTCATGCAATTTGGAATTTCCTGAGCCACTACAAATATTTGATTGTGGTGGTGGTCGGCGTGGCCATTGTGGGATTCCTCGATGAAAACAGTTTTTGGCATCGTATGCAGTACGAGGCCCAGATTAGCAACTTGAAGGCCGAAATCAAGCAGTATGAGGAGCGCTACGAGGAAGACGCGCGCCAACTGAAGGAGTTCGGCAACCCGAAGGCCATCGAGCGCATTGCCCGCGAGCGCTATTTCATGAAGGCCGACGACGAGGATATTTTTGTTTTTTCAGAAGAATGAAACCGCTGACTCGACTTCAAAACCTGCTGTTTCTCGCAGGTGGCATGCTCATGGTGGTGGGCTCGGGCGCTTTCGTGCTCATGTGGCATCGCGAAGTGGCCTGCTGGGTGTTTCTGGTGGGCGCGGTGATGTTTGCGCTCATCCAGTCGATGCAACTCTACGAGGGGCGCAACGCCACGATTCGCCGCCTGAAGAGCATCATGAACGTGGCCGACCTGTTTTTCGTGCTTGCCGGCATCCTGATGGTCGATACCTGCTACAATTTCCTGCTTCCCCTGTTTCGCAACAGCGGCCCGGACGGCTACTACACCTATAT
>JAFUVC010000151.1 GCA_017483785.1 Prevotella sp. | reverse complement strand
TGAAGGCATTTCTCGTACCTCGCACCTCGCACCTCGCACCTCGATATTATACTGCCTCGGCGACATCGTCCACAACAGCATGGAGGTGGAGCGGCTCCACGAGCGCGGCCTGGCCACCATCAACCACGACCAACTCCGCTCGCTCCACCATACGAAAGTGCTGCTCAGGGCGCATGGCGAGCCGCCCGAGACCTACGAAATGGCCCGCCGGAACAACATCGAGATTATCGACGCCACATGCCCCGTGGTGCTGCAGTTGCAGCGGCGCATCAAAAAGCAGTACGACCTGACGGCCAACGACGCGTCGCGGAAGGCGCAAATCGTCATTTTCGGCAAAAACGGCCACGCCGAGGTGCTCGGACTGGTCGGCCAGACCGAGGGCCACGCCATTGTCGTCGAAAACCTCAACGACGTGAAGAAACTCGATTTCTCGCGCGACATCTACCTCTATTCCCAGACCACGAAAAACCTTGATGAATTCCACGAAATCATCCGGTTCATCAAGGACAACATCCAGCCCGACGCCACGTTTCGCAGTTTCGACACCATCTGCCGCCAAGTGGCCAACCGGATGCCGGCCATCGCGTCGTTTGCGAAGCGCCACGACCTGATTCTCTTCGTCTCGGGCCGGAAAAGTTCAAACGGAAAAGTGCTGTTCAACGAATGCCTCGTGAACAATCCCAACAGCCACCACATCGAAAGCCCAGCGGAAATCGACATGAAGTGGATTGAGGGCGTGAAAACCATCGGCATCTGCGGTGCCACGAGCACGCCGAAATGGCTCATGGAGCAGTGTCGCGACTATATCGTTCAGCGCTTATAGCGCCTCAACTCCCCGATTTCTGACAACTTCCATCAACCACGCGTTCTGCTCCTCGATTGTCATGTCTGAATTGTCGAGCAGGAGGGCGTCGTCGGCCTGGCGGAGCGGCGACACCTCGCGATGCGTGTCGAGATAGTCGCGCTGCTGCACGTTTTTCAGGATTTCCTCGTAGGGCTCGGGCATTCCCTTCGCCACCAGTTCGTCGTAGCGACGCTGTGCGCGCACTTCTGCCGACGCCGTGACGAAGATTTTCAGTTCGGCATTCGGGAAGACGGTCGTGCCGATGTCGCGGCCGTCCATGACGATTCCGCCTTGCTGCCCCATGGCCTGCTGCTGCGCCACCATCGCCGTGCGCACAAACGGAATGGCGGCAATCAGGCTGACGCGGCTGCTGACCTCGAGCGAGCGGATTTCCTTCTCCACGAGTTCGCCGTTCAGGTAGGTGTCGGGCTTCTGCGTTTCAGGGTTGAACTGGAACGTGATGCTGATTTCGGGCATCATCTGCTCCAGTTTTTCGATGTTGACTGCGCCTTCTACGCCGAAAAGGCCGTTGCGAAGGGCAAAAAGCGTCACGGCGCGATACATTGCGCCCGTATCTACATAGACATACCCGATTCGGCGGGCGAGGTCTTTGGCCATCGTGCTTTTTCCGCACGAAGAATAGCCGTCGATGGCAATCGTTATTTTTTTCATAGGGTGTAAGCGGCGTTAATGAGAATGGATGAACTCGAAACGTGGTATTTCCCGTAGGCCACGCCGAGTTTGAAGCGTTGCAGCGAGAGGCCTGCGCCCAGCGTCAGGCCGGCTCCGTGGTTGCTTTCCTCTTGGTTGACAGACGAGAGAATGCTCATCTGGTTGGCCCGGCGGAAGTTGTAGCCGATGCCCACCCAAATCTGGTCCGACAGGATTAAATCGGCACCGAGGGCCACGTGTTTGATGAATTTGTAGTTCCAGTGGCCGAGGTCGTGGAACGTGGCCGACAGGCGCAGCGGCGTGTGCACGAGTCGCTTCGAGATGCCTGCCTGCAGGTCAAAGGGCATACGGTCGTATTCGTCTTCAAAGGCGTCGATTTGTCCGCCCAGATTCTTCGCCACAAGCGAGATGGACCACTCGCGCTCGGCGTCGTAGTAGTTCAGGCCGAGGTCAACGCCGACGGCCGCCGAGTTGTAGTGGCCGATGTTCGAATAGATGAACTTGGCCGTGATGCCGCCCGTCAGCCGCTCGGTGAGCAGGTAGGAGAAATAGCCCGACAGGGCGATGTCCTTGGCCGAGAATTCGCCCGTCTGGACGTTGTTTTCATCCACCTCGCGCATCGTTCCGTAGCCCATGAACTGCGCTCCGACCGCCCACGCAGCCTTGTCGCCGGCCACGCGGTTGAACGTGGCGCTGGCTGTGTTCACGCCCTGCATGTAGTGCATGTAGTTCACTCCGATGGTCTTGTCCGAGACGTTCGACAGCAGCGCCGGATTGCTGAAAATCAGCGATGCATCGTCGGCAATCAGGCTGACGTTCTCGCTGCCGAGCGCCGCCTCGTGGGCACTCACGGGAAGCCTCAGAAAGTTGTATGCGGTCTTGCTCTCCTGAGCCTCAATCGGGCCGGAAAGCAACGCAAACATGAGTATTGAGACAATTTTTTTCATTTAAAAACGATAATTTCCTGCAAAGATACGAAAAAAATTGTATCTTTGCAGAAAATTACAGAAAATTTTCCCTGTTGAATGTAACAGAAGAAGTCGGCAAAGGCCAGTTTGGAGACGACGCGCACTACGGGATTCCTGCTCGGATTGGTAGTGGCGCTTTCTGTGCTGTTCGTCGCGTTTCAGTGGACTTCCGACGAGTCGGACTACGACATCGACGAGGATTTTCTCGACGAAATGGCCGAGGAACTCGTCGTCAACCAGTGGGAAAATGAGCCGGAACTGCTGCCCGTGCCGGAACTGGTGGTGCAGCCCGTCGTGCCCGAGCAAATCAAGGTGGTGGAGAAGTTGCCGGAACTGCCCGACAATGTGGAGCCGCCGCTGCTGGCGCAGACCGCCATCGAAGTGGAGAAATTCGTGCCCGACGAGCCCGAACCGCTGCCGCAGGAGCCTTCCGCAGCCGACGACGAGCCGCTCAGCGTGCGCATCGTGGAGCAGTTGCCCGAGTTTCCGGGCGGCATGACGGCTTTCGTGCAGTGGCTCACGCGCAACCTGAAATATCCCGAGGCTGCCCGCAGCCAGAAATTGCAGGGTAGGGTAGTGCTCTCGTTCATTGTCAACAAAGACGGCAGCGTCAGCCAAGTGAAAGTGGCGCGCTCGGTCAATCCGCTGCTCGACCGCGAGGCCCTGCGCGTCATCCGAATGATGCCCCCGTGGAAGCCCGGCATTCAAAACAACGAGCCTTGTCGCACGATGATTGCCGTGCCCATCGTTTTTCAACTTTAAGAAGGAGTTGAGGAGTAAGGAGTTGAGGAAACTTCTCGTTCCTCATTCCTCGTTCCTCGTTTATTCATCCCACACGCTGCGGATTTCCATTTCGGCGATGCGGTCGGGGCTTTCGCCCCACTGCGGAGCGAATGCAGGGCCTGTTCCGCCACCGCCATAGCCGACGCCCGTGCCATTGCCATTCACGTCGGTAATGCTACCGCTGTCGAGCATCCGCCCGATGTCGAGGCGGCGCACCCGAATCGATGGCTGAAAATATTGCTTTTTTTCCATAATCACTTCACAATCACCTTTTTACCGTTATGAATATAGATTCCCTTCGCCTTCGGCTCACCATTGAGTTTCCTGCCGTCAATCGAATACCAAGCATTCTCAACGCTGTCAATCGCCAATTTGTCAATTGAAGTCACGCCGTCGCCGAAGTCCAGCACGAAATTTTTCGCCTCGTTGGGCAAGTTGCCTGCCGTCAGGCCGTTTTTCAGTTTGAAATAGCCACGGAATGCGTTCACGGGCACGTCGGCAGCAGGATAGTAGAGTTTGCTGTCGCCACCCAAGAAGAGCACCGTGCGGTCTTGCGCAGCGAGGGTCATGGGTGAATAGCAGCCGACGAAATCGACGCAATCGGTTTCCACGGCAGGAGTGACGGCTCGGCTGACAATCACTTCCTTAAACATCGGATTCTCAATGTTTTCGCCCTCTGCCCAGCGCACGATGTAGGGTTTTCCGTATTGAATGGCAGACACGGATTCAAAATTCAGCCTCAGTGTGCGCGTCGAAGCGTCGTAACTCGACGAAACAAGTTCTTTTACCGTGGCACTTTCAAGCGGCGTACCCGTGAAATTGTCTAAGTCGAAAGGCAGGCAGAGCGTGTTCTAGCGACCGTCGCCGTAGAGTGTGCGACATTGCAGCATCGCGTCGTATTCTTCATTCAGATAGCAAGCGGCTTTGATGCGAAGTCGATTGGTTTTATCGGAGTCGGAGTCGGAGAGTGTCACCCTGAGCGATGGGGCCAGTTCTTCGCCGACAATGCCTTGGAAGTCTTGTGTGACGTTGGAAGTCCGACCCGTGAATGAAATCGTTCTCGTCGCACCAAATGCCAAGGGTAAATTGACCTGTCCTACTCCCTGAACATATTTATCTCTCGAAATCGCCTGAATAGGATCCCACATAAACGTGTCGTACGCTCCCGCTGGTGTAGCCGTGACATACAATCTTACATCTCTTCCTTCATTGAGCGTGACAACATCTGGCGTGAAAATGATGCCGGTGGCCGTGGGAAGATTGAGATTTTTAAATGGAAGGTTATTAAATCCTGTGAAATATTTCGAACTAATCACATTATCCTGATCTATATACACAACAAACAATTTTTTATCACTGCCAGAAGGGAAACCTGAAATTTTTGGGAAAATGGCAGGATTCGCGTTCAGCCGCATGACAAAATTTTCTTCCCGCATCACGAAATCTGGATCCTCGGGGTTCTGTCTGAACATATAGAATTCCCCCTCTTCAGATTGGCCATAACGACAATAGAGAGCATCAACTCCATTGATGCTGACACGGGCGAGTTCTATGTCTTCATCACTGACTTCGACCTTTTGGGTCAATTTAAACGTTTTGCCGCCATCTGTCTTGGCGATGCCTGTGAGAACGGCGAATCCGCGATCATAAGCCTCCACTTTAACGGTCGCTGTTTTGCCGTTGATGACAGTTTCCGTCACTTTGGCGGCGGCGGGGTTGTCAGAGCGCCACGTTATGCTTTCAATCGTTTCGGTGGTTGTCCATGGTTCCAGCCATAATGATAAAGATAAAGTCGTTTCAAAGCCAAAATATATGCGCTGTTTTCTTTCTGAAAGACCAGAGAGATTCATTGCGGGAATCGAGGTGTCGCCTTCCGGCAGGCAGGAGGTCGAAGCCTGTGTCGCAATCGTGATAGCAAGGAATAGCATGAGCGCGAAAGCGCGTTTGGTTTTGGTTTTCATATGCTTAATCATTATTGTTTCAAATTGTTTTGCGTTGTATATTCTCCTGCCTATTAAATTCTGAAAAGGCGAAAATGTTGGAATGATTTTTGTTAAGAAAATATAATTCGCTTGTATTTTTGAGTTTTTGATGCCTTTTTCCGTTAACGTTTCTTCTTTTTCCCAAAAATATCGGCGTGAGTACCAGTGTTTAGCATCAACAACACCAATTCGTCGTCGTGTTGCTCCCAAACCAGCAGCCAATCGGGTTGAATATGGCATTCCCATTCGCCTTTGTGGTCGCCAGTGAGAACGTGCGCCTTGTATTTCGGAGCCAGTTTCTCGCCTTTCAGCAAAGTGGCGATAACGCTCCATAGTTCGTCAAGCGGCAATCCGCGTCTTTTACAGCGTTTCACGTCGCGCTTGAACTTGACGGCCATTTGCAGTTTGTACTTAGTCATTCTCAATCTCCTTGATGAAATCTTCCAAACTGTCGTAACTGCACACACGTCCCTGCTCCACGTCGCGGCGAGCCTGCTCGTATCCAGAAAGTTTTCTTCGGCGCGGAAGGGTGATTTTCGTCACACCACGCACCATGCTGATTGCCTTTTTGATGTCTTTCACCATCGACATATCTTCTATGCTCACTGTGAGCACACCGGGTTGGTTCGTCATCGTTGTTGCCATAGTTGTCGCGATTTTAAAATATTTCACTTTGCAAAGATACGAAAATTTTTCCGTTTTCGGTTTTTTTACGATAAAAAATGAGTTTTCCTTTTGCATTCTGCG
>JAFUVC010000150.1 GCA_017483785.1 Prevotella sp. | reverse complement strand
GATGTGCGGCTCCATGCCGGTCTTGAAGAAGAAGAGCGATGTGGGGCCGTTGCTGTCGGCGGCAATTTCCTCGCCTGCGGCGTTTTTCACCTTCGGCATATCGCTCACGAAGGGAACCACGTTGCCGAGGAACTCCATCAAGCGGCGCACGCCCATGTCCTTGCCTGCGCAAACGCAGAATACGGGATAGATGGAGCGCGTCACGAGGCCCTTGCGGATGCCTTCGCGCATTTCGTCTTCCGTGAGGTCTTCCGTCTCGAAGAACTTCTCCATCAGCGCATCGTCGCCTCCGGCAGCAGCCTCGACGAGGGCGGCCTTCATTTCCTTGGCCTTGTCGAGTTGGTCGGCGGGAATGTCCTCAATGATGGGAGCGCCCCCCTCGGGCTTCCACGAATATTTCTTCATCAGGAGCACGTCGATGACGGCGTTGAAGCCCGGGCCGGTGGCAACGGGATACTGCACAGGCACGCAGTTGGGGCCATAGACGTCCTTGAGTTGGTTGACAATCTGGTCGAAGTCGCAATTTTCCTTATCCAACTGGTTCACGAGGAAAATCACGGGCTTTTTGAGTTTTTCGGTGTTGCGGAAGGCGTTCATCGTGCCCACTTCGGGGCCATAAGTTCCGTTCACGAGAATCAGCGCCTGGTCGGTCACGTTCAGCGCCGTGATGGCACCGCCCACGAAGTCGTCGCTGCCCGGACAGTCGATGATGTTGAGCTTCTTGCCGTTCCACTCGGTGTGGAAGACGGTCGAGAAGACCGAGTAGCCATACTCCTGCTCCACGGGGAAGTAGTCACTCATCGTGTTTTTACCCTCTACGGTGCCGCGGCGTTTGATGATGCCGGCCTCATAGACCATTGCTTCGGCAAGAGTGGTCTTGCCGCTACCCGCACTGCCAATCAGCGCGATGTTCTTGATTTCATTTGTCTGATAGACTTTCATTGTTTTAAGTTTTTAAAGTTATCGAGTTTTAGTTTATCTGAATCAACATTGTAAAATTTTGCCGTCGAAATTACATAAAAATCATGAAATAGCCAAAAGATTTATAAAAAACATTCATTCTTTTATGACTTATTAGTATTTTTGCCCATAAAATAAGTACAAATCATAGATTTTTTCAATCTTATATGGCTGGCATTTATGTTCATATCCCGTTTTGCAAAAGTCGGTGTATCTACTGCGGATTTTACTCCACGACACACGCCGACTGGCAAGACCGCTATGTGGAAGCCCTTTGTCGGGAAATGGAGTTGAGGAAGGACTGCTTCGGAAAGACGGAGAGCCTGAAAACCGTGTATTTCGGCGGAGGAACGCCGTCGCAGTTGTCGGCTCGAAATTTGGAAAAGCTTTTCCTATATATAAATAAGGTGTATCAACTCCCCTCCTACGATGGAGGGGTTGAGGGTGGGCCTGAAATCACGCTGGAATGCAATCCCGACGACGTTACGGATGAGTTTTGCGAGGCTTTGCGCGAACTGCCGGTGAACCGCGTTTCCTTGGGCGCGCAGACGTTCGACGATGCCCGTTTGAAGTTTTTGCGCCGCCGACATGATTCAAGGCAGATTGGCGAGGCCATCAGACGGCTTCGCGAGGCCGGCATCGGCAACATCAGCGTTGATTTGATGTTCGGATTTCCCGACGAATCGCTCGCCGACTGGGCTTCCGACATCGACAAGGCCGTCGCCCTCGGCGTGGAGCACCTCTCGGCCTATTCGCTGATGTACGAAGAGGGCACGCCGCTCTACCAAATGGCAGCCAAAAATCCAGCAATGAAGACCGACGAGGAACTGGAACGCCAGATGTATGAATTGCTCATCGACCGCCTCGAAAACGCGGGATTTGAGCACTATGAAATCTCGAATTTTGCCAAACCGGGCTTCCGCTCGCGCCACAACAGCAGTTACTGGGACGGAACGCCCTACGTCGGGCTCGGCGCGGCGGCCCACAGTTACGACGGAAAAACGCGCTTGTGGAACGTGAGCGACCTGCGCGAATACGTCGAGGCCATCGAGCGCGGCACGCTGCCCTCGGAACATGAAACCATCGACGAAACCACGCACTACAACGACCTCGTCACGCTGGCGCTGCGCACCCGGGAAGGCATCAACCTGGCCGCGCTCGACGAAAAATGGCGCAACTATCTGCTGGACAATGCACGGAAAGCCATCGGCCTCGATTTGTTAATAAATGAAAACGGCCAACTCCACCTGACACGTCGTGGTCTTTTTGTCAGCGACAATGTTCTAAGTGACCTGATTTTCACGTAGTTTCCAAAAAATCCGTAAATATTAGCCCTATTATCCACTTATTTGAAAAAAAAAATGTACCTTTGCACCTGACCTGAACCAAATGCTTGAATCAGGGTATCAACAATATGGAATTTACAGCAGAACAAATAGCACAGATGGTTGGCGGACGGATTGAAGGCGACGCCAAGGCCACCGTCAACACGTTTGCGAAAATCGAGGAAGGGAAGCCCGGAGCAATTTCCTTTCTGTCAAACGAGAAATATACCCACTTCATCTACGATACGCAGTCGTCGGTCGTCCTCGTTGACGAGTCCGTGAAACTGGAGCAAGGCGTGAAAACGACGCTCATCCGCGTGAAAAACGCCTACGAGGCCGTCGCGAGGCTCTTGCAACTCTACGACTCGATGAAACCGAAGAAAAAAGGCATCGACCCGCTGGCCTTCATTGCGCCGACGGCAACGCTCGGCGCCGACTGCTACGTGGGGGCTTTCGCCTACATCGGCGACGGCGCGAAAATCGGCAACGGATGTCAGATTTACCCCCACGCCGTCGTGGGCGAGAACGTCACGATTGGCGACGATTGCATTTTGTATCCCAACGCCGTCGTTTACCACGATTGCCGCATCGGCTCGCACGTCACGCTCCACGCTGGCAGCGTCATCGGTGCCGACGGCTTCGGCTTCGCGCCCACGGCCGACGGCTACGACAAGATTCCGCAAATCGGCATCGTGGTCATTGAAGACAACGTGGAAATCGGCGCGAACACTTGCGTGGACCGCTCCACGATGGGCTGCACCTACGTCAGAAAAGGCGTGAAACTCGACAATCTCGTGCAAATCGCCCACAATACCGACATCGGCCAGAACACCGTGATGTCGGCGCAAGTCGGCGTGGCCGGCTCGACGAAAATCGGCGAATGGTGTATGTTCGGCGGACAGGTCGGCATCGCAGGCCACATCACCGTCGGCAATCGCGTCAATCTGGGTGCGCAGTCGGGCGTTCCGAGCAGTGTCGAAGACAATCAGACACTCATCGGCACACCGCCGATGGAAACGCGCCCGTATTTCCGCTCGCAGGCCATCTTCCGCCGTCTTCCCGATATGTACAAGGAGTTGGAAGACCTGAAAAAGCAGGTGGAAGAGTTGAAAAGGATGAAGGATGAGGGATGAAAGTTGAGGGATGGAATAGTAAAATTGTAAAATCGTAAAATCGTAAAATAAAATAATGGAAACAATCAAACAGAAAACGCTAAAAAATAGTTTTTCGCTCTCGGGAATAGGCCTTCACACGGGCCTTGACCTCACGGTGACGTTCAATCCCGCAGACGAAAACACGGGTTATCGCATTCAGCGCATCGACCTTGAAGGCCAGCCCGTTATCGAGGCCATAGCCGAGAAAGTCGCCGACACGCAGCGCGGCACCGTGCTGGCGCAGGGCGACGTCCGTGTTTCTACCGTGGAGCACGGTCTGGCGGCACTCTATGCGCTCGGCATCGACAACTGCCTGATTCAGGTTGACGGCCCCGAATTCCCCATTCTCGACGGCTCTGCCGCCACGTTTGTCGAGAAAATCCAGGAAGTGGGCATCGAGGAGCAAAACGCCACGAAAGACTGGTATGTCATTCGCAAGAAAATTGAGATTAAGGACGAGGAAACCGGCTCCTTCATCACCCTCCTGCCCGATGACCAGTTCTCGCTGACGGCCATGTGCTCCTTCGAGTCGAAATTCATCAACAGCCAGTTCGCCACGCTCGACAACATGGACGACTTCGCCTCGGAAGTGGCTCCGGCTCGCACCTTCGTGTTCGTGCGCGACATCATGCCGCTGCTCGACGCGAACCTCATCAAGGGCGGCGACCTCGAAAACGCCATCGTCATCTACGAGCGTCAGGTCAGCCAGCAGCAACTCGACAACCTTGCCGACCTGCTGAAAGTGCCCCACATGGACGCGACGAAAATCGGCTACATCCAGCCGAAACCGCTGCAATGGGAAAACGAATGCACGCGCCACAAACTGCTCGACATCATCGGCGACATGGCCCTCATCGGCCGTCCCATCAAGGGCAGAATCATCGCCACGCGTCCCGGACACACCATCAACAACAAATTTGCCCGACTGATTCGCAAGGAAATCAAGAAAAACGAGGTGCAGGCACCGATTTACGACCCCAACGATACGCCCGTCATGGACAACATCCGCATTCGCGAGATTCTGCCCCACCGCTACCCCATGCAACTGGTCGATAAAGTGATTGCGATGGGTGCGACGAGCATCGTCGGCGTGAAAAACGTCACGTCGAACGAGCCTTTCTTCACGGGCCACTTCCCCGAGGAGCCAGTCATGCCGGGCGTGCTTCAGGTGGAGGCCATGGCGCAGTGCGGCGGCCTTCTCGTGCTCAGCCAAGTGGAGGAACCCGAGCGCTGGTCAACCTATTTCCTGCGCATCGACGACGTGAAATTCCGCCAGAAAGTGGTTCCGGGCGACACGCTCCTCTTCAAAGTGGAACTCCTGAGCCCGCTGCGCCACGGCATCAGCAGCATGAAAGGCTACGTATTCGTGGGCGACCGCATCGTTTCCGAGGCCCAGTTTACCGCACAAATTGTCAAGAACAAATAAAAAACCATGAATCAGATACATCCCTTAGCCTACGTTCATCCCGAGGCGCAACTCGGCGAGAACAACGTCGTCGGCCCGTTTTGCTACATCGACCGCGACGTGATTATCGGCGACAACAACGTTTTCCAGAATAGCGTCACCATCAACCAAGGCGCACGCATCGGCAACGGCAACGAGGTGCTCGCAGGAGCCAGCCTCTCCACCAAACCGCAAGACTTGAAATTCAAAGGCGAGGAAACCACCTGCCAGATTGGCGACAACAACTCCATTCGCGAGAATGTCACGATTTCGCGCGGAACGGCCTCGAAGGGCATAACCATCGTCGGCTCGAACAACCTGCTGATGGAGAATATGCACATCGCCCACGACTGCGTGATTGGCAACGGCTGCATCATCGGAAACTCCACGAAATTCGCCGGCGAGGTCATCGTTGACGATTTCGCCATCATTTCCGCCACGGTGCTCGCCCATCAGTTCTGCCGCGTGGGTTCCTACGTGATGATTCAGGGCGGAAGCCGCTTCTCGCAGGACATTCCGCCGTTTATCATCGCCGGAAAAGAGCCCATCCGCTACGCCGGCGTCAACCTGATTGGCCTGCGTCGCCGCGGATTCTCGGCCGAGACCATCCAGCAAATCCACGAAGCCTACCGCATCATCTATCAGGGCGGTCTGACGCGAACCGACGCCATTCAGCAAGTCAAGGAAGCACTTCCGCAGACGCCTGAAATTCAGTATATCGTCAATTTCATCGAGAAATCTGAACGAGGGATTATTAAGTAGAGCGCAATGATGAAAACGCTCATCGTTCTCCTCGGTCCGACAGGTGTCGGCAAGACGGATTTGAGCATTCGTCTTGCCGACACTTTTCACATTCCAATCATCAATGCCGACTCGCGCCAGATTTTCGCCGAAATTCCCATTGGCACGGCCGCGCCCTCGGCCGGGCAACTCGCAAAAGTGAAGCATTATTTCGTCGGAAACCACCGTCTGACCGACTATTACAGCGCATCGATGTTCGAGCAGGACGTGCTGCAACTCATCGCCCAACACCCGTCGCACACCTTCCTTATGTCGGGCGGTTCGATGATGTATATCGACGCCGTCTGCAACGGCATCGACGACATTCCCACCGTAGACGACGAAACGCGCCGGTGGATGAAGCAGCGGCTGGCCGACGAGGGGCTGGAAGCCTTGGTGGAAGAACTGCGGCGGCTCGACCCCGAGCACTACGAGGTGGTCGATAGGCAGAATCCGCGGCGCGTGGTTCATGCGCTCGAAATCTGCCACATGACCGGCCAGACCTACACGTCGTTTCGCAAAGGCCGCTCGCCGCTCAACCCTCAACAATCAACACCCAACAATCAACACCCGACACCCCACCCTCGCCCTTTCAACATCCTGAAAATCGGCCTCAACCGCGAGCGCGAGGAACTCTACGACCGCATCAACCGCCGCGTTGACCAGATGATGGCGCAAGGCCTGCTGGAAGAAGCGCGCCGCGTTTATCCGCTGCGCCACTTGAACGCGCTGAACACCGTCGGCTACAAGGAACTTTTCCGCCATTTCGACGGCGAATGGTCGCTCGACGAGGCCGTGGAGCGCATCAAGGGCAACACGCGCCGCTATATGCGCAAGCAACTCACTTGGTTCAAGCGCGACGGCTCGATTCACTGGTTCCACCCCGACGAGGAGCAGGAAATCATCCATTTTATCAACGAAAAGCTTCAAACGAACCCCTCACAAACTGAAAAATGAAAAAAAATCCCATCAAATGGTGCTGGCATGGCACGAAAAAATGCTGGCGATCCTACAAGAAACTCTACAGGGGGCCGTGGTACAAAAAAATGCTGTCGGCCATAGTGTCGGCGGTGGTTCTTTTCATTGTTTACCTCGGCATGGTCGATGTGAATTTCCTCGGATTATTCGGGAAATCGCCCGGTTTCAGGTCGGGTTTGGAACCGCAAATCAGCCAGGCGTCGGAAATCTACAGTGCCGACAACGTGATGATTGGCAAATATTTCAACGAAAACCGCACGCCAGTGGCCTTTAAAGAGGTAAACCCGAAGTTCTGGCAGGCATTGATCGACACCGAGGACGAGCGCTTCTACCAGCATATCGGCATCGACCCGCTGGGCATGTTTGCCGCCGCAAAAGACGCTGTTCTCCACCAAGACGCGCGCGGCGCATCGACCATCACGCAGCAGTTGGCCAAAAACATGTTCAAGATGCGTACGAAATATTCCAACGGCATTCTGGGCAAGATTCCGGGCGTGAATATGGTCATCACGAAGACGAAAGAGTGGATTATCGCGCTCAAACTGGAATATCTCTACGACAAAGACGAAATCATCACGATGTATGCCAACACCGTCGATTTCGGCTCGAATGCCTTCGGCATCAAGACCGCCTGCAAGACCTATTTCGACACCACGCCCTCGCAACTGACCACCGAGCAGGCCGCCGTGTTGGTGGGAATGTTGAAGGCGACAACCTACTACAACCCCGTCTTGAACCCCAAAAACAGCCTGCGCCGACGCAATCTCGTGCTCCAGAACATGGTGGAGAACGGACATCTGACGCAAGCCGAATGCGACTCGCTCAGCCAGATTCCCATCCAACTGGAATACAACGTGGAAAGCAACTACGACGGTCAGGCGCAATATTTCCGCGAAGCCGTGGCCAACGAACTGAAAGGCTGGTGCGAGGACAACGGCTACGACCTCTACAACAGCGGCCTGAAAATCTACACCACCATCGACACACGAATGCAGAAATACGCCGAGGAAGCCGTCAAAAAGCAGATGCGGCAGGTGCAGCGCAACTTCGACAGCCACTGGGGAAAGAGCGAGCCGTGGGTGGATGAGCGCGGGCGGGTCATTCCCGATTTCATCGAGGGAATTGTCCAACGGCTGCCCGTTTACAAGCATCTCAAGGCCAAGTTCCCCAACGCCCCCGACTCCATCGATTTCTACCTGAACAAGCCGCACACCGTCAGGCTTTTCGACTACGACGAAGGGGGCATCGAGCGCGAAATGTCAACGATGGACTCCATTCGCTACATGGTTCGCTTCATGCACTGCTCGTTTGTGGCTATGGAACCGCAGACCGGCGCCGTGAAGGCGTGGGTGGGCGACATTGATTTCGACACGTGGAAATACGACAAAGTGACGGCCATGCGACAGCCCGGATCCACTTTCAAGCTCTTCGTCTATACCGAGGCCATGAATCAGGGTATGACGCCCTGCGACGAGCGGCGCGACGAATACATCTCCATGAAAGTTTGGGACGAGAAAAAGAACAAAGAGGTGACGTGGACGCCAAGCAACGCCAACGGCTATTTCACGGGCGACTCCATGACGCTGCGGAAGGCATTCGCGCAGAGCATCAACTCCGTGGCCGTGCGCCTCGGGCAGGAAATGGGCGTGAAGCGCATCGCAGAAACCGCCCGACGAATGGGCATCAAGAGCCCTCTCGACGAAACGCCTGCGCTGGCACTCGGTTCGAGCGACGTGAACCTGCTTGAACTCACCAACGCCTACTGCACCGTCATCGACGACGGCCGCCACCACCAGCCGCAACTCGTCACGCGAATCCTCGACAAAGACGGCCGCGAAGTCTACAAGACTCCCACCGTTGTCAAGCAGGCCATCCCCTACAAAAGCGCCTACCTCGTGCAGGAACTGCTGAAAAGCGGACTGACCGAGCCCGGAGCCACGTCGATGAGCCTCTGGGGATACATCGGCAGGTTCCGCGACACCGAATTTGGCGGAAAAACCGGCACCTCGAACAACCATTCCGACGCATGGTTCATGGGCGTGAGCCCGAAACTCGTCGTCGGTGCGTGGGTCGGCGGCGAATATCGCAGCATCCATTTCCGCACAGGCGCACTCGGACAGGGAAGTCGCACGGCATTGCCCATTTGCGGCTATTTCCTCGAATCCGTGCTCGGCGACCCGGCCTTCAAGCATTACCGCGCCCGATTCAGCAAGTCGAAAGACAACGACATCACCGCAGGAATGTACGACTGCCCCACTCACTACGCGCCGCGAAACGATTCCACCGAGGTCGACAGCCTCATGCTCGAAGAAGAAATCATGCTCGACGACGAGGGCAATCCCCTACCCCTTCATGAGGAAGAAACGATATAAAAATGTTAAACTTTACTAACAAAAAGAACACCGAAACAAAAAATGGCTTATATTTGCAGCCAAATGATTGATTTTTTATCACTTTATTATTAACTAAACCAAAAAAGAGAAAAGTATGAAAAAGATTTTTTTGACACTGGTGGCTGTTGCAGCCATGACCTTCGTAAGCTGTGGTAACAAACCTCAGTCTAATGTAGAAGAAGCTCCAGAAGTGACCCTCACCGCTGAGGAAGCCGACGCTGCTGCCGATGAAGTTGTAGCAAGTCTCACCGACGTGATTGAGAACACAAAAGACGTGAACAAGCTGCAGGAAATTCTCGAGGCTGTGAAGACCAAGGCTGCTGAGTATGTTGCCCTGAATCCTGAGATTGCCAAGGAGTATGTGGCTAAGGTTCAGAACTTCCTGAAGGAGAAGGCTGACGTTGTGAAGGCTCTCGTAGGCGACAACGCCGTTGTTGGTGCTGCTCTTGCTTCGCTGACCGACGTTTCTGCCGACGACATCATCAGCAACTTCGTTGCCAACCCCGTTGAGCAGGCTGTTGACGGTGCAAAGGAAGCCGTTGAGAACGCTACCGACGCTGCCGTTGAGGCTGTTGATGCTGCCAAGGACGCTGCTGCTGAGAAGGTGAACGAGACTGTTGACGCTGCCAAGGAAAAGGCTGCTGAGACCGTTGACGCCGCTGCTGACGCTGCCAAGAAAAAGCTCGGTATCTAATTGACTTCCGAGAATAAAAATAAAGCCATGCACTCATCGGTGCATGGCTTTATTTTTATTGTATTGACTTTTAGCGGATTCTGTCGGCCGACCTCACCAGGCGCTCATCAGCGCGGATTCCCCGATGGGCAAGAAAAACCAGCAGAATCGACACAGAAGGAAAAATACTCGTAATGCTCCGACTAAAGTAACCGATTTCATTCAAGTCGAAATAGTCAAAATAGAAGAAAAGCAATTGCCACGCGAACAGCAACACCATCGTCCAGATGCACAGCCGGGCCTGACGCACGCGGTTCTTATAGAGGAAAATGGCGATTAACTCGGCGATGGCCGCCAAAACGAGCAGCACGGCAAGCGGAGCATAGGTGAAAGTATAGCTTGCGCCGGAATTTCCCTGCTCAACGAGTGCCATGTTATAAAGAACAGGCTCAACGCCCATTCCCTGCAACTCGATGCTTCCCAACGGCAGAACGAGGCAGACAACGGTCGCCACGAATGCCAGAAGCAGGTATAAAGTTTGCTTACGCTGTATCATTTATTCCTCGGTTTCTTTCGACGGGTCGCGGTAATAGACGCTGCCGTCAATAAATTCCTGTGTGGCAAGCAGCGACGGTTTCGGCAACTTCTCGTAGTAGCGCGAAATCTCAATCTGCTCACGATTCTCAAACACTTCCTCGAGCGAGTCGTTGTAGGAGGCGAACTCGGCAAGTTTCTTGGTCAGGTCTTGCTTGATTTCACTTCCGATTTGGTTGGCACGTTTCGAAATAATGGCCACACTCTCATAGATGTTACCCGTTTCCTCGCACAAATCCATGATGTTTTGTGTCGTCGTGTTCACCGGTGCTTTTGATTTCTTGTAATCCATAATTATAATTTACAATTTGACAATTTACTATTTACAATATATTTGTTTCTGCCTCACCACCCTTCGAGGTGATTTTCTTGCATTTCTCGATGAATTTCTCAGCGAGCGTCGCGTTGACCGACTCCGGATATTCGTTCAGGAAGCCGTAGCATTCATCCTCGGCATCCTGATAGCGCTCAAGTTTCTTGGCCTCGATGCTGTTCTCGGCCAGTTCAAACTTGCTTTTCATCAGCAGGAGCGAGAATTTCTCGCGCAGACTGCTGTAGGGATAGTCTTTCAGGGCATTCTGCGCCGTGATGATGCAGGCCAGATAGTTGCTTTCGCCCGCTTTGTTGCAGTTGCCGAAATAGGTTCCGAGGTCGTAGTAGAGCTGGGCCGAATGGAGTTCTTTCTGCACGAGTTTGTCTTGAAGGGTGAAAAGCCGCTGCTGCGCCTGAAGTTTTTTCTGGGCCTGCGGAAACACGTCGAGATACTCCTGAAAAGCGGTGATGGCCGCCACCGTGCGACTCTGGTCCAGACGGGGCTCGGGCGTGCTCATGTAGAGGCTCTGACCTACGTAGAACTTGGCTTCCTCGGCATAGTCGCCCTGCGGATAGGACGAATAGTATTTCTTGAAATACTCGGCCGCCGTCTCGTAGTTCTTGCTGTTGTATTCGGCCATCGCCAGCATGTAGAGACACTCCTGACCGTTGGCAGAGCCTTTCATCATCGTCACCATGCCCTCAAGAAGCGTAATGGCACGCTGATATTTGCCGGCAGCGAAACACTCCTTGGCATATTCGTATTTATATTGGTAGTTGTCAGACTTGTAAACACGATTGAACTCCTTGGCGCATCCCGTCAGCAGAATGGCCGCACTGAGAAAAATAAAAGCGGATTTTTTCATCTTCCTTCATTTTGGACTTGCAAAATTACACAATAATCCCCAAAAAGCAAAAGTATTTTGAAATTTTTCACTAATTTTGCACTCAAAAAGTATGGATTTCAAACTAATTTCGGAATATAAGCCCACTGGCGACCAGCCGGAGGCCATCAAAGAACTCTCTGACGGGCTTCGGCGGGGAGACCGCGCACAAGTGCTTCTTGGCGTGACGGGCTCGGGCAAGACCTTTACCGTGGCCAACGTGATTGCCAACGCCGGAAAGCCCACGCTCATCTTGAGCCACAACAAGACGCTGGCGGCCCAACTCTACGAGGAAATGAAGGGATTTTTCCCCGAAAATGCCGTGGAATACTACGTCAGTTACTACGACTACTACCAGCCCGAGGCCTATATTCCGCAGAGCGACACCTACATTGAAAAAGACCTCGCCATCAACGATGAAATCGACCGACTGCGGCTTTCGGCGGTGTCGTCGCTGCTGTCGGGGCGGAAAGACGTGGTCATCGTCTCCAGCGTGTCGTGCATCTACGGCATGGGAGGCCCCACGGCCATGCAGGAGAGCGTCATTTCCATCCGCTGCGGACAGCGACTCGACCGCAACGAGTTTCTCCGACGGCTGGTCAGCGCCCTCTACGTCCGCAACGACATCGACTTGCAGCGTGGGAATTTCCGCGTGAAGGGCGACCACGTCGATATTTTCATGGCCTATTCCGAGAATGTGCTCCGCGTGACGTGGTGGGACGATGAAATCGAGCAAATCGAAGAACTCAACGCCATCGACTACCATCGGATTGCCAGTTTTGAGAACTACCAGATTTACCCCGCCAACCTCTTCGTGACCACCAAGGAGCAGCAGGCCATCGCCATTCGCGAGATTCAGGACGACCTCATGGCGCAAATCGACTATTTTCAGGGACTTGGCGACCCCATCAAGGCGCAGCGCATCAAGGAGCGCGTGGAATACGACATGGAGATGATCAAGGAACTGGGCCACTGCTCGGGCATCGAGAACTATTCGCGCTACTTCGACGGTCGCGAGCCTGGCCAGCGCCCCTATTGCCTGCTCGACTTCTTCCCCGAAGACTTCCTGCTCGTCATCGACGAGAGCCACGTCACCGTGCCACAACTCCACGCCATGTACGGCGGCGACCGCGCCCGCAAGCAGAACCTCGTGGAATACGGTTTCCGCCTGCCCGCTGCCTTCGACAACCGTCCGCTACGCTTCGACGAGTTTCAGGAGATGCTCCATCAGGTGATTTACGTCTCGGCCACGCCTGCCGAGTTTGAGTTGATGGAGGCCGACGGCATTGTCGTCGAGCAATTGATTCGCCCGACGGGACTGCTCGACCCCGAAATTGAAGTCCGTCCGACGGAAAACCAGATTGACGACCTGCTCGACGAAATCATCCAGCGCGCCGAACGCGACGAGCGAATCCTCGTCACCACGCTCACGAAGCGCATGGCCGAGGAACTCACCGAATACCTGCTCAACCACGAGGTTCGCGCCAACTATATCCACAGCGACGTGGCCACGCTCGACCGCGTGCAAATCATGTCCGACCTGCGTGCCGGACGGTTCGATGTGCTCGTGGGCGTGAATTTGCTGCGCGAGGGCCTCGATTTGCCCGAAGTGTCGCTCGTGGCCATCCTCGACGCCGACAAAGAAGGCTTTTTGCGCGACCACCGCAGCCTGACGCAGACCGCCGGACGCGCCGCCCGCAACGTCAACGGAAAGGTCATCATGTATGCCGACAGCATCACGGGCAGCATGGAGCGCACCATCGAAGAAACCATGCGCCGTCGCACCAAGCAGCTCAAATACAACGAGGAAAACGGCATTACGCCGCAGCAGATTGTCAAGTCAATCGGCAGTTCGCTCAAGTCGCAGAGCAAGCCGTCGGAGAACGCCAAAACCGTCGCCTACGCCCCGTCCACAGAACTGGAATCGGGCCTCATGGTGGCCGACCCGATTGTTCAGCACATGAGCAGCGAGCAACTCGAAAAAACCATCGCCTACACGAGGGAACTCATGAATCAGGCCGCCAAGAACCTCGATTTCCTGCAAGCCGCGCAATATCGCGACGAACTCATGCGCCTCGACCCCGAATTTGCGAATCGGCGGAAGAAGTCGGACAGAAAATCAGAAAAATAAGATTTCTAACACAAAAAAATTGGAAATTCGGCGCTTAAATTGTATCTTTGCATCAGAAAACCCATCAAACAATACCTTCTATGAAACAAAAACTTTTATTACTCAGCCTGATTTTGAGTTTTGCGACACTGTGTTCAGCTCAAAAAAATGCCCATTTCATCGCCGACGGCGACTATCGGACGAAAGTGGAGGGTGATTTCAACCAGAAAATCCAGTTGATTGGACGACAATTCTTCCAAACCGACGGACTGAACGCCTCGGAAGAGGAAATCGAAGCCCTGAAATTCCTCTATGCCTATATGCCGATGGCCGATGCCACCGACTATTCCACGGCTTTCCATCTGGCAAACGTGAGGGCCTCGATGCAGGCTCGCGAGGAAATGGACTGGGGCGGAAAGGTGCCGGAACTGCTCTTCCGCCATTTCGTGCTGCCGCTGCGCGTCAACAACGAGAATCTCG
This sequence comes from Prevotella sp., assembly GCA_017483785.1. Taxonomy (GTDB): domain Bacteria; phylum Bacteroidota; class Bacteroidia; order Bacteroidales; family Bacteroidaceae; genus Prevotella. The sequence continues at coordinate 2,734 of JAFUVC010000150.1, read as the reverse complement.
ACCTCTCGCGCATCGTTTTCTACAAGGAATTAAAGGAACGCGTGCGCGGAATGTCGATGAAAGACGCCATTCTGGAGGTGAACCACTGGTGCCATGAGCGCGTGACCTATCAGCCGAGCGACGGGCGGACGCTGTCGCCGCTGGCGTGCGTGAAAACGGCCATCGGACGCTGTGGCGAGGAATCGACCTTCACCGTGGCAGCCCTGCGCAGCATCGGAATTCCGGCGCGTCAGGTCTATACGCCGCGCTGGGCCCACACCGACGACAACCACGCTTGGGTGGAGGCCTGGGCCGACGGCGAGTGGTATTTCATGGGGGCCTGCGAGCCTGAGCCCGTGCTCAACCTCGGCTGGTTCAACGCGCCGGCCTCTCGCGCCCTGCTGATGCACACGCGCGCTTTCGGCGACTACAACGGACCCGAGGAAGTGATGCTGCGGACGAATAATTTCACGGAAATCAACCTTATCGACAACTACGGCTCTACGGGTCGCGTCGATTTCAAGATTGTTGACCGCAAGGGCAAGCCCGTGAACGGTGCGCGCGTGGATTTCAAGATTTACAACTACGCCGAATTCTACAGTGCCGTGACGAAATATGCCGACAAAAACGGCCGCACGTTCCTCACCGCAGGCAAGGGCGACATGCTTGTCTGGGCCTCGAAAGACGGCTGGTACGGCTGGGCGAAGGCTTCTTTCGGCAAGGACAAGAACATCACCATCAAACTCGCCCAGAGCAACGCGACTTTCGACCCGAAAAAATCGGCCATGCAGCATCTCGACATCGTTCCGCCGGCCGAAAAGGTTGTCATGCCGGACGTCAGCAAGGAAATGGCAGCGAAAAACAAGTTGCGCTTCGCCTATGAAGACTCGCTGCGCAAGGCCTACGAGGCCACTTTCCTGAGCGAGGCCGAGGCTCGCGCACTCTATCCCGAGGGGGCGAATTTCCTGATGAAATCGCGCGGAAACTGGCAGACGATTCTCGCCTTCCTGAACCGCCACGACGGCAACCGCCGCTCGCTCGACCTGCTCGCCACGCTCAGCGACAAGGACTTGCGCGACATGCCCATCGATATTCTTGAAGACAACTACAACGCCTCGAGCGACCAACTTTGCCCGCGTGTCGAAAATGAAATGATTATCACGCCGTTCAAGCAATATCTTGAAAACGCATGGACGGCGGAAATGACCAAGAATCCCGACCTGCAACCACAGAAATTGCAGGGAAATCCGGCGCTGCTGGTGAAATGGGTGAAGGAAAACATCCGGCTGAACCCCGACGCGAAGTCGCTGCGCATTGCGCAAACGCCCGTCGGCGTGTGGCGCAGTCGCATGACAGACACGCGCTCGCGCGACATTTTCTTCGTCGATTTGGCGCGCTCGCTCGGCATTGAGTCGCGGAAAGACGTGGTGACGGGAAAAGTGCAGTACAAGCAGGCCGGCGAATGGATTGACGTGGATTTCGACGCCGCCGAGCAGAAAACGGCCAAGACCGGTACGCTGCAACTGACCTACGAGCCGACGAAACTGCTCGACGACCCGAAATATTACAGCCATTTCAGTGTGACGCGCATTCTCGACAACGGCACGACCCACTTGATGAACTTCGAGGAAGGACAGGTCGATATGGGCGGCGGAACGAGTTGGAGCAACACGTTTAAAAACGGCACTCGCCTCGACGTCGGCACCTACATGCTGACCACGGGCACGCGATTAGCCAACGGTAGCGTTTTGGCCAACAACCAACTTTTCCGTATCGACGAAGGACGTACGACCACGCTTCCGCTGCAACTTCGCCAGAGCGACACCGAAGTGAGCGTCATCGGCTCGTTCGACTCGGAATCGAAGTTCCAGTTGACCGAAAACGGGAAAGCGTCAGAAAAAGACCCCGTCAGCATCCTCTCGCAGACGGGTCGCGGCTATTTCGTCGTGGGCATTCTCGGCGTAGGCCAGGAACCCACCAACCACGCCATGCGCGACATCGCGAAGGTGAAAAACGACCTCGACAAGTGGGGACGGCCCTTCGTGCTGCTCTTCGAGAGCGAGGCCGACGCCAAGAAATATCAGCAGGAGAATTTCGGCAGCCTGCCCGAGAACATCGTCTATGGCATCGACACCAACGGAGCCATCCGCCAGCAGATTGCTGCGCAGATGAAGTTGCAGAACGGCGGACAACTGCCCGTCTTCATCATCGCCGACACGTTCAACCGCGTGGTGTTCTGCTCGCAAGGCTACACCATCGGTCTTGGTGAGCAAATCGTAAAAGTCGCAGGAAAACTTTGATTTTCCTGCGATTTTTTTCGATATTCGATGATTTTAAATAGAGGGAACTAAGGATTCGGCAGCAGCAAACCCAACGAAAGGGCCAGCCCGTAGAGAAAAATATTGCGGGCCGTTATTCCGAGGATGCGATTCAACTCCGCTCCCTGCTTGATATTCCACATTTCAACGAAAGCAGCCATGTGAAACGGTTGAAAGAACACGACAGGCAGCCACGCCGCCCAAAAATGGCCGAAAAGGTGCAGGAGAAGGCCTGAAAACGTCGCTGCCAAGCCCAAAAAGAGGTAGAAAAGTTGCCCTTTTCGCCGTCCCATCACCACGATGAGGGTTCGTTTTCCCGTGCGACGGTCGTTGTCGATGTCGCGCACGTTGTTCACCACCAGCAGCGTATCGACCACCAGTCCGCAGAGCACCGACAGTAGCAGACACTCTTTCGTCACGGCCTGCATCGGCTCAGG
>JAFUVC010000149.1 GCA_017483785.1 Prevotella sp. | reverse complement strand
GAACGTCGGGCGATAGGCCGAGGCTGCGCTGGAACTCTTCAGCGGCCGAATCATGAAGCCGAACAGGTGTCTTCCGGCCCTCACGCGGTCGTAGTCGAGCGGGGGGCCTTGTGAGCAGGAGTTGCCGCCGAGTCCGGTGATGGCGAGGTCGAGATGCAGCCAGTTGCCCGATGTCGTCGGCAGTTCGTGGGGATGGTTGGCCATGGCGAGTTCCTGTGCCGACCACGGCAGCGCGCTCACCGACATCGGATTGCGGCCGATGAACAGGGCGCCTGCGCCATTGTCGTAGGCGAGCGAGCACCAGCGCGTGTCCAGATGGTTACCCATGTCTTGCGGTTTCGGGAAATTCTCGAATTCGTCGGCCACTTTCTTGCCGTAGATTCCGATGAATTGCGACGATTGGCGGTCGGGATAGTTGTCGATGGGGCCGCGTCCGTAGTAGCGGAAATTGTCCATCGCCGACGGCGTTTTCATCACATAGCCGAGTCGCGGAAGCACGAGTTGCGGATTGTTCGAGTTGATGGCGGCATTGACCTCGATTCTGCCGTCGGGGAAGACGGTGTAAATCAAATCCTGATGGAACTTGAAATCGTCCTTTCCGAAAGGCTTGTCGGTGAATTCGGTGAGGCGTTTCCAGTTGCGGTCGGCTCCTTCGAGTTTGGCTCCGCAGGGTGCCTGCGACTCGATTTCAAAGGCGATGGAAACGCTTCCGTCGCTGTTTTTCGAGACTTTTCCGCCCGACGCGCCCACATTTTTGTGCTTGAGGTTGTGAAGACCATTCTCGTACCACTTCTGATAGCCCCACTTGTCGTTGTTCACCCATGCGCGGAATGCGTCTAGTTGCGGGCCGCAGCCGTCTTCAAACACTTTCTGGCCGTCGTATTTGAGGCTGTAGATGCTGCCGTCGGCGGTGTTGAAAACAACCTCAAATCCGTTGCCGCTCAGGCGCGTCTTTCCAGCCGATTCACTTACGTTGACGCTACCGCTCGCGTTCATGGCGACGCTGCCATTCGCTGCCTTCATCGGCAGTTGCTCGTCGGCCTGCACATAGCCTGCCTTCGCCCACGGCATGTCGTTTTTCAGGCGGAATTCTACGTTGAAGAAGTATTCGCGACCGTCGTTCAGGTTCTTCGGGCGGATTTCCTCGGGAATTTCCACGGTTTTCACGCTCCGGGGCATCACGCAGCCCACGTCGAGCAGGCCCTCGCGCACCACTTTGCCGTCGGCCACGAGTTGGTAGTGGCAGTCGTAGTTCGTGAGCGAGTCGGTGTAGTAGTTCTTGTTGATGACGTTGATGGCGCAGTGGCATTCGCAATCCCAGTTGACGGCGATGTACTGATACACCTTTTTCACGTCGAAATACTGCGGTTTGGGCTGCATATCGCCGAAAATGATGCCGTTCATGACGAACTGGCCGTCGTTAGGCGTGTCGCCGAAGTCGCCGCCGTAGGCCAGATAGCGCCGTCCGTCGGGCGTGTAGTTGTAGAGGCTCTGGTCAATCCAGTCCCAGATGGCTCCGCCCATGATGAAGTTCGACGACTCGATGGCCTCCCAGTAGTCTTTCAGGTTGCCCACGGCGTTGCCCATCGAGTGGGCGTATTCGGAGATGTGGAAGGGATAGCGGATGCCCATCTTGCCTTTCACGGCCTCGCGCACCCAGTTCACACTCGGATATTGGTTTGAACCGAGATCGACAAAACGGAATTCCGTGTCGCGCTCGTATTGCACGGGGCGCGTCGGGTCGAAGGCCTTCAGCACGCTGTACGATGCCTTGAAATTGTCGCCCGGGCCGGCCTCGTTGCCCAGACTCCAGATGACAATCGACGGGTCGTTCACGCGAGCCTGCGCCAGTTCCATCATGCGGGCCACGTGGGCGGCGCGCCATTCCAAGGGGTGGGAGAGCGACTCCTTGCCGTAGTAGTACTGGTGGCTCTCGATGTTGGCCTCGGCCTCGAGATAGATGCCGTATTTGTTGCAGAGGAAGTAGAAATACGGGTCGTTGGAGTAGTGGCTGGTGCGCACGTGGTTGATGTTGGCGCGCTTCATCATCATGATTTCCTCTTCCATCTGCTTGCGCGTGATGGCGTGGCCCGTTTCGGGGTTCGTCTCGTGGCGGTTCACGCCTTTCAGTTTCACGGGCTTGCCGTTGATGTAGAAATAGCGTCCGGCCAGTCCGAACTCGTCTTTTTCGGCCTCCGTGTCCTTGATTTCCACGGTGCGGACGCCTATTTGCGGCGAAACGGCCTCGGGGGTGCGGCCTCGGTGGTCTTTCACCTCGGCCACGAGCACGTAGATGTTGGGCTCTTCGGCCGTCCATGGCTTCACTTTGATGTTGGAAAGCAGGTTTGCGGGCGTTGTCGGCCCTGCCACGAGTTTGTTTTCGTCGGAGTAGAGTTCGTTTTCGTAGAGGCTATAGACGACGCTGTAGTTTCTCGTGAAATTCGTGTGGTTTTTCACGATGGCCTGCACGTCGAGCGACGACAGCCGTCCCTGCCACTTCGCTTCGGCGCGAAGATCCTGGATGTGGACTTTCGGCGTGGCATAGACGCTCACGCTGCGGTAGATGCCCGGCAGTCGGAACATGTCCTGTGCCTCGAGAAACGAGCCGTCGCTGTTGCGGTAAACCTCCACGGCAATCGTGTTTTCGCCCACTTTGGCGTGCTTGGTGATGTCGAAACAGGCGACGTCGCGCGAATTTTTCGAGAAACCGACGTATTTTCCGTTCACCCAGAGGTAGAAAAACGAATCGACACCGTCGAACTCGACGAAAATCTCCTGACCTTTCCACGCCTTCGGCACGGTGAACGTGCGGCGATAGGAGCCCACTTCGTTGCGAAACTCGTAGGTGGTCCAGTTTGTCGGCGGTGTGCGCATCACGCCCTCGCGCCAGTCGTCAACCTTCACTTCGTGATAGAAAATGACGGGCTGGTTCACGTAGATGGGCTTGCCGTAGCGCTGCGAGCCGTCTTTTTGGATGCCGGCAACGTTCCAGTTCGAGGGCACGCTGATGTCGTCCCACGCCGAGCAGTTGAAGTCGGGCTTGAAGAAGTCAAGCGGGCGGCCTTCGGGCGACTTGGCGAAGTGGAATTTCCACGTTCCGTCGAGGCTGATGCGCCTTGAACTGTGCTCGGGCAGCACTTTCCGCGCTTCCTCGGCCGAGGCAAACGACACGAACCATGTGCGCGGCCTCAGTTTGTTGTAACTCAACCGCTCGGGCGACTGCCATTCCGTTCCGTCGGGAGCCGTGGCGTCGCCGAATTCGTAGCCTTCGAGTTTCGGCGGATTGTTGTACTCAGGTCGCACGGGCGACTGCCATTTTCCAAATTGTGCCTGTCCGCTCTGCGTCGTCAGGGCGAGAGCAAGGGCAAGTATAAGTTGTTTCTTCATCGTTTTTCTGAGTTTTATTTCGGGGGTTATTGCTTAGTCGAGGCTCAGGCTCTTCTTGATGGCTTCAACCTTCTGCTTGGCCGCTGCCAGACAGCGCTCGTAGCATCCGGCACAGCGCATCGACGGGTCTTTCACCTCAAGATAGAACTTGATTTTCGGCTCGGTGCCGCTCGGGCGAACGCTCACTTTCGTGCCGTCGGTGCAGAACCATTGCAGCACGTTCGACTTGTCGGGCATGTCGAGTTTCTCGACCGAGCCGTCGGCCTTGCGAACCTCCAGTTTCTGGAAGTCTTTCCAGAGGCAAACCTCCGACCCTCCGAGGTCTTTCGGCGGATTCTGGCGGAAATTCTCCATCATCTGGCGAATTTCGTCGGCTCCGGTCTTGCCCGGACGCACCACGTTGATGGTGTGCTCGTAGGAGAAGCCGTATTCCGCGTAGATGTCCATCAGCAGGTCGTAGAGTGTCTTGCCGTTGTCCTTCGCCCACGCTGCAATCTCGCAAATCAGGCAGATGGAGGCAGGGGTGTCCTTGTCGCGGACCTTGTCGTAGGGCAGGAAGCCGAACGACTCCTCGCCGCCGCCGATGTATTTCTTTTTACCCTCGTTGACGCGAATTTCGTTGGCAATCCACTTGAATCCCGTGTAGCAGTCGGTGTATTCCACGCCGTTTTTCTTGGCAATTTCGGCGATGAGTTCGGTCGTCACGATGGTTTTCACGATAAATTCGTTGCCCTTCAGTTGGCCGAGTTTCTTCTTGTTGGCGATGATGTACCACGAAAACATCATGCACGTCTGGTTGCCGTTCAGGATTTCCCACTCGCCCTTCGCATTGCGGCAGACGATGGCCAGACGGTCGGCGTCGGGGTCGCTGGCAATCACGAGGTCGGCGTTCAGGCGCGTTCCGAGGTTCATGCCCATTGTCATGGCCTCGGCGTTCTCGGGATTCGGGCTGACCACGGTCGGGAAATTGCCGTCGATGGTCATCTGCTCGGGCACCACGTGGATATTCTGGAAGCCCCATGAACGCAGGGCCATCGGGATGATGACGCGACCGCATCCGTGCAGCGGCGAATAGACGATGTTCAGGTCTTTGTTGCGCAGAATCACGTCTTGGTCAACCATCGCCTCCTTCACG
>JAFUVC010000148.1 GCA_017483785.1 Prevotella sp. | reverse complement strand
TATTTAAATGAAAAAAAATTCTATAGCAAATATAAGGATCCAAGCCTTTCCCGAAGAAATAACTGAGGACGGCTTGAAGATATATGGTGAGACTTCCTACGAGAACCAAATCGCCACACTTAGCCATTATCTGCATAATTCAGATTTTAAAGGAACGCATATTGAGGTACAGGCACAGCGCAATGAATTGATGGCTTTGATTCGCGAATTTCTGGAGCATAAAAATCGATTGCAAGACTTTTCCGATGAAGATATCGCCCATGTAGCGGATTGTCCTCATGAATTCGATTTGTTCCGCGAGTTTTATCAAGTGCCCTTTCCGAGTCCTAAAACCTACGAACATACATTTATAGATCTCTTTGCAGGAATTGGAGGAATACGCATCCCGTTCGACGAAATGGGATATCATTGCGTTTTCAGCAGCGAATGGGACGCAAAGGCTTGTCAGACCTATTTTGCTAACTTTGGAATAGTACCATTTGGCGATATCACGAAGATTCCTGCCACAAAGATTCCTAAGCACGACGTTCTGCTGGCTGGTTTTCCCTGCCAGGCTTTCAGTATAATGGGGAAAATGCAAGGGTTTGCGGATACGCGTGGTACAATGTTTTTCGAAATAGAGCGAATATTAAAGCATCATCATACACCATACATACTTCTGGAGAATGTTAAGCAATTGGTTGGACACGACGGTGGACGCACATTCAAGATTATCCTCGAACGCCTCAACCAATTGGGGTATCACGTCAAATGGCAGGTTCTGAATGCACTTGATTTTGGTTTGCCACAGAAACGTGAACGTGTTATTATTGTTGGATTCCAACACAAAGAGGACTGCGATCATTTTTCTTTCGACATTCCGCATACGCCTTACAACCTTGCCGATATTCTTGAACCTGACGAGGATATAGATCCGGCGTTATTTGCTTCTGACCATATTGTCGAAAAGCGATGCGAAAAGACTATAGGTAAGAATATATTCTATCCTTCGATTTGGCATGAAAACAAGGCCGGAAATATCTCCGTCCTTGACTATTCTTGCGCCTTACGCACAGGTGCATCCTATAATTATTTACTTGTAAATGGAGTTCGCCGCCCCACCTCGCGTGAATTACTCCGGTTGCAGGGATTCCCTGAAAAATATAAAATAGCCGTCACACATCAGGACATCCGGCGACAGACAGGAAACTCTGTAGCCGTTCCGATGATTCGGATGGTGGCACAAAAGATAAATGAAATAATCAAGAATCGAGAATATGGAACATCCGAAACTAAGAGACTCAAAAAGGTTGTTAACGCGTGAGCCTTATCCTATCAATGAAATTCCAGACGTTGTCATCAAAAAAATTGGTCGCAAGTTTGTATATATGCTCTGTGTGGGATATAAGGACTTGACAGGTGATGATTGGGGAAACGTTTTTGCCGAGGCTATTGGTGGTGAGCATTTGCAGTCGCCAGTTGGTATCGCCGATGTCGTGTTTGACAAAATGGCGTGGTCAATGAAAACAGTCAAACTTACAAACCCTCATCGCAACGATGCCTCTATTCGCCTTATTAGTGGCCGATGTTCGCCTGACTATTCTTATGGAATTACTGACCCACACGAAAACATTGAGAAAACAGGACGTGCCGTGCTGAATATCTGGAATGAACGCGTAAACATCGCACAAGATTATTATAATCCTCTTCGAACATCAGTACTAGTTCGTAGTTATGACCTTCTGACTTATTGTCTTTTTGAAGAGGAAAACCATCGTTATGTAGCGAATCAATATCATTGGGAAGAAAACAAAAACGGCAACCTCATAGGAATCGACAATGAAACTGGCGAGCAGCGTTTCACATGGCAACCCCATGGCTCGCAATTCACTATTCATACTCGTATTCCTAAAAATGCTGTTAAATTCAAAGTTAAACAGCCTCCCATGCTTGATGTAGAAGAGACTCTTAGACAGATTGACTTCAACGATGATTGGGTGGAAATCATTTAAATTCTTTATGTAACAAAGATAAACATAATATAAACCATATAAACAAGAAAAATGAAAGCAAAAAAAGGTTTTAACCTTCGCGACGTGTGCGGCGAGCAAATCATCGTGGGCGAAGGAAAGGAAAACATCGATTTCTCCAATATTATCAGCATGAACGAGAGTTCGGCCTATTTGTGGAAAAACGTGCAGCAACTGCCCGAGTTCACCAACGAAATGTTGGCCGAATGGCTCACCGAGCAGTACGAAGTGGACTACGAGACGGCCCTGGCCGACGCCACGACGCTCTCAAAGCAGTGGATTGAGGCTGGAATCGTTGAGGAATAAGCCCGGAACAGCCTAAAAACCGCTGACCAAATCGGCCATGACCATCATTTCAATCCGGCCGATGCCGTTGGCGGTGAGCAGTTCGGCATCGCTCTTGAAATCGTCCAAGAGCGAGCGTTGCGGGGTGTCGCCTTTCGACTCCCGATAGCGCCGGAACAGCCCGACTGCCTGCTCCACATGATTGTTAAACCACTGGCAATAGCCGGCATTCAAAAAGTCGGTCGGGATATTGCCGTCGCCCGTCAGCAGCGCACCATAGATTCGCTCAGCCTGCTCGAGCGAGCCCTGCATGAGCAGTCCCCAGGCCAACGCCCTGCTGACATTTTTGTCTTCGGGAAGTTCGTAATAGAGTTTATAGAGCCGCTGCACGGCCTCTTCGGTCTGGCCGTAGTGGATTCTCGAAATGCACGCGTTCAGTTCAAATTGCTGATTTTCAGGATGTTGCGTCAGCAGCGCGTCGTAGTGCTGAATGGCCTTGGCGTAGTCGCCGCAGTTGAAACTGGCGCGCGCCATTCCGTGGATGGCCCGGTCGTTGTCAGGTTCTTTTTCGAGCACTCGGGCGAAAATCGCCTGCGCCTCCTGCGGATTTCCATTTCGCAACAGGAACGAGGCTTCGATGAGCAGTTGCTCGGTGCGGTCGGCATGTTCGTAGTTGTGAATCAGGCGCATGAGCGAATTGTAATGCTTCCGCTTGAGCAGGAATCGCTCCAAGGAAAGTGCTTCCTCTGCCAAAGCGGTCTGACTGAAGACGCTGTTGGTGAAAAAGAAGTATTCGGGTGCCTTTTCGTAGTCGAAGGGCGAGCGGAAGTCGCTCCGCTGCGGAAAAAGTCGGAAAAAGCGATACAAATCCTGCAAATACATCCGACGGATATAGGCTGCCGAACGCTGCTCCTCGTCGGGCATGGTCGGGCCGAGCGCGTCTTCGTTGTTGAGCAGTTCGCGCATGTTTTCGGGCAGTCGGTCGAGCACCGACGACATCGCCAGCGCAAACGAATATTTGTCGGAGTCGCAGAACGGCCCTCGGTCGAAGAGCAATTGCAGGAATCGGCTGTCGCGCAGTTTTCCGACGACGTGTTGCAGGGCCGGATGCTCCACGCTGAACGGCATGAACCAGTTGCTCATCGTGTAGAAAAACGTGAAACGCTTCATCTGCGAAAAACCGCCGAAATAGATGTCTGCGCCTCCGCGTTGCATGTCCATCATGCGGCGGATGCTCTGCTCGAGTTCCTCCATGGCCTCGTCGTCGGCATTCGGGTTGAGAATGTCTTGCAGCGGGTCGTCTTGGATTTCCTCAATGCCCGAACTCGTGAAGCGGAGTTTCTGGTTTTTCATGATGGTGGGCATGATGTCGCGCTGAATGGTTTCGTGGTCGCGGTCGGCATCCATGCAGAGGAACACCTGTTTTTGCAGTTCCAGCAGTTCCCGACGCATCCTTTCGTCGCCGCAGAGGACTTCGATTGCTGCGCGAAACTCGGGAAACACCTCGCCATAGCTTTCCTCGGGCAGGGCAAAGGCCACGCCCACCAGCGCGCGCTGACGAACCTGCTCGTCGGCAGCCCGACGGCAGACCTCGAACAGCACTTTCCACTTCGCGACATCGGTCACTGTCATGGCCGAGAGCATGACGGCGCTGACGAGCAACGCAGCGTCGCTGCCGTCGATGGTCGGCGAGAGCAGCAGTTCCGTGTAGAACGCTTTTTCGCCCGAAGTCCATTGTTTCGAGAGCAACAGCGTGTTGAAAAGCAAATCCAGATGCTTCAGATGTTCTTCGTGGAACGATTTCAGGCGGTCGGCCGTGGTTTCGTCCGATTCCAGCGAGAGCATGGCCAGATTCTGCACATCGCCCTCGAGCAGCCGTCTCACGGAGTCGTGGTCGCCTGAGAAATCGGCCGTTTTCTTCGCGAGGTCGCCAAATGTGGCGTTTGAACGCTGCAATTCCGCAAGTTCGCAATCGCCCAGAAACTCCACCGTGCGACGCAAGAGTTGGCCATAGACCTCGTCACGCTGGTCGTCGCGGAAGCCGCGAAGCATGAAGTCGCACATCCGCTGATAGTCCGACTCCAGAGCGTCCAATTGCTGCAACAGCACGCCGCTCACGCCGGAAATTTCGCCAAAAGCCGCACGCACATTGCGCAGTGCGTGTCCAACGTTGCGTTCACGAACGGTTTTCCGTCTGATTCCACCTATTTTCGTCATTTTTTCTTATTTTCCGAGCCATTTTCTGGCCAATTCCACATCATTTTCGCGCGGAGCAGTCGATTTCAGGAATTTCTGTTTCGGCAGGGCTTCAACCACCTTCTTCCCCACTCCGCAATACTTCTCGACAACGTCGGCGTAAGGGCTCACGCCCCGTTGGTTCAGCGAGTCGCAAGCCACGTTGTAAGCCTTCATGAAACCGTCGATTTGCGCCCGGATGCGCTTGTCTTTCATCGCTTTCTCGCGAAAGGCCACCACGCCGAGCCGAACATCGTTTTTCTCCGTCTGCCAGAGCGCGACGTGCTTCATCTGACGGGCAGCCGTGGCCTGCGGTTCGGGCAGCCAGAGCGCGTCCATTTCGTTGTTTCGGAGCATCTGCAGGCGCAGTGCCACGTCGTTGATTTGCACGCGATAGACCGTGGCCGAGGTTTTCACGCCTTCCAGAGCCTTGTCGGTGAGCAAATCGGTGGCCGAGAAGCGCGTCATGGCCACCATTTTGTCGCCCAACTGGCGTGGTTCCTTCACGCGCGCCGTGCGGTTCGCGATGAGTTGCCACATGGCGTTTGTCGCCGTCGCATAGTGCAGCGGCGTGCCTTTCTTCTGCATCCGCTCGGCACGAACCAAGTCGGTCGCGGCCCCTTGCACGCTGCCGCCCACAAGGGCCGTATCGACATCCATCTGGGCCTTGAACGGTCGCAGTCGCACGTCGATTTTCAGCGAGTCGAACCATCCGCGCTCCGAGGCCACAAAAATCGGCAGGCAGTCGAGCGTCGGAAGTACCGCCACTTTCAGCGCCAGCGAGTCTTGCCGACGCTGTTCGGCGCGCTCAGCCCGCGTGAGCCTGCGCTTCTCTTCATACGAGTGTCCGCATGCTGCCAAAATCATCGAAATCGCCAAAAAACAGAGAAAATTCTTCTTCATGACTGCAAAGTTAGGAAAAAAATCGCTTTTTAAACGGAGAAATTGGGAAAAAAATCGTAACTTTGCCAAAAACCTAACCGAATTATGGCAAAAGACAAGACCATGTACGTCTGCGAGAACTGCGGACAGGAGTCGCCGAAGTGGATCGGCAAGTGTCCGGCCTGCGGACAGTGGAATACGTTCAAGGAAATCAAGGTGAGCGCCGATTCCGGCACGATGGCGGCTCGCTCGGCGGCGCAGTCGGTTCGCGCCACGGAGAAGAACCGCCCACTCCACTTGCGCGACATCTCGGCGAAAGACGAGCCTCGGATTTCGACAGGCGACGACGAACTCGACCGCGTTCTGGGCGGCGGTCTCGTGCGCGGAAGCATCGTCTTGCTCGGCGGAGAGCCGGGCATCGGCAAGAGCACGCTCACGCTGCAAACCATTCTCGGGATGAACGACAAAAACGTGCTCTATGTGAGCGGCGAAGAGAGCGCCAACCAACTGAAAATGAGGGCAGAACGCCTCAGCAGCGGCAGTTCGACATTCGACATTCAACATTCAACCGTCAACATTCTCACCGAGACGTCGCTTGAAGCCATTTTCGAGCATATCAAAGAGGTGCAGCCCGAACTCGTCATCATCGACTCCATCCAGACCATTTCCACGGAAACGGCCGACAGTTCCGCCGGAAGCATCGTGCAGGTTCGCGAGTGTGCGTCGGCATTGCTGCGATTCGCCAAGTCGAGCGGCGTGCCGGTCATTCTCATCGGCCACATCACCAAGGAAGGCTCGCTCGCCGGACCGAAAATCCTTGAGCACATCGTCGATACGGTCATCCAGTTTGAGGGCGACCAGCAGCATCTCTACCGCATTCTCCGTGCCACGAAAAACCGCTTCGGCTCCACGAGCGAACTCGGCATCTACGAAATGCGTCAGGATGGTCTGCGACAGGTGTCGAACCCGTCGGAATTGCTGCTCAATAGCGACCACGACGGCCTTTCCGGCATTGCCATCAGTGCCGCCGTGGAGGGCATCCGACCGCTTTTGGTGGAGACGCAGGCACTCGTGTCGTCGGCAGCCTACGGCACGCCGCAACGCTCGGCCACAGGCTTCGACCAGCGTCGTTTGAACATGCTTCTGGCCGTCTTGGAGAAGCGCGTCGGCTTCAAACTGATGCAGAAAGACGTGTTTCTGAACATTGCGGGCGGCCTGCGCGTCACCGACATGGCGATGGACCTCTCGGTGATTGCCGCCGTGCTGTCGTCGAACGTCGATACGCCCATCGAGCACGGCTGGTGCATGGCCGGCGAGGTCGGTCTGTCGGGCGAAGTGCGCCCCGTTGCCCGCATCGAACAAAGAATCAGTGAAGCCGAGAAACTGGGCTTCACTGACATTATCGTTCCCCGTCAGAATCTTCAGGGGTTAGACGCTAAGAAGTTCAAAATCAGCCTCCACCCCGTCCGTAAAGTCGAAGAGGCACTGCGGCTGCTGTTCGGTTGAGTCTTACAACCCTTCCGCCAACTTCATCCATGTCGCACTCGACGCGTCGGACGGCATTCGCCAGTCGCCGCGCGGCGAGAGGCTCACGCTGCCCACTTTCGGGCCGTCGGGCAGGCACGAACGCTTGAACTGCTGCGAGAAAAAGCGTTTCAGGAAAACTTTCATCCACTTTTTGATGGTTTCGTCGTCGTAGCACGACACACGCGTGTCGTGTCCGTCGAACGCCCTGCGCGCAATGATGAACAGCTTGACGGGGCTGTAGCCCGAGCGCAGGAAGTGGTAGAGGAAGAAATCGTGCAGTTCGTAGGGGCCGATGATGTCTTCCGTCTTCTGCTGGATGGCATCGCCCTGATTGGCCGTCAGTTCGGGGCTGATGGGCGTGTCGAGGATGTCCAAGAGCACGGGGAAGTCGTTCGCGAGGTGGCGAATGAGGCTTCTGACGAGCGTTTTCGGCACGCTGGCGTTCACGCTGTACATCGACATGTGGTCGCCGTTGTAGGTACACCAGCCGAGCGCGAGTTCCGAGAGGTCGCCCGTGCCGACGACCAGTCCGCCCACCTGATTGGCCACATCCATCAGAATCTGCGTGCGCTCGCGCGCCTGTGCGTTTTCATAGGTGACGTTCTGCACGGCAGGGTCGTGGCCGATGTCCTCGAAATGCTGCATGACGGCCTTGGCAATGCTGATTTCTCGCGTCGTGATGCCGAGACTCTGCATCAGTTCGACGGCATTGTGGTGGGTGCGGTCGGTGGTGCCGAAGCCGGGCATGGTGATGGCGACGATTCCCTTGCGGTCGAGGCCGAGTTTGTCGAATGCGCGGACGCAAACCAGCAGGGCGAGCGTGGAATCGAGTCCGCCGCTGACGCCGATGACTACGTTTTTCGTGTTCGTGTGGACGAGTCGCTTCACCAGTCCCATCGACTGAATCGTCAGGATTTCCTCGAGGCTTTCGGCCATGTCGTCGCCTTTCGGAATGAAGGGCAGCGGATTGAAATGGCGTTC
Source organism: Prevotella sp. (assembly GCA_017483785.1). Lineage (GTDB taxonomy): Bacteria > Bacteroidota > Bacteroidia > Bacteroidales > Bacteroidaceae > Prevotella. The sequence goes on along the minus strand of JAFUVC010000148.1, from coordinate 1,493 downwards.
GAGCACGAAGTCGCGCGGCTCACGCGACCGGCAATCGGTGATGGTGACGGTGGTTTCGTTGTTCAGAATTTCAAATTTCAGGTTGCGCTGCGCATTCACATAGGTGGAGTTCGTGCGACGCTCGGCGCGCAGTCGCTCAATGTCGATTTGCGCCGTCTGCATGTGGTTTTCCATCTGGAAACGCTCGGCTTTGGCCAGAATTTTCCCGTTTTCGATGATGATGGCATTGCCGCCGAACACCACGTCTTGCGACGACTCGCCGAAGCCGCTTCCGCTATAGACATAGCCCGTGATGATTCGCGCACTCTGCTGCGTGAGCAGCGAGAGCAGGTATTTATGCTTCCCGATGAGCACGTCGCTGGCCGAGAGGTTGAAAATGAGGTCGGCACCGGCCAGTCCGAGTTGGTTGCTCGGCGGAATGGGTGCCCAGACGTCTTCGCAAATCTCTACGCCGAAGAGCACGCCGTCGCTCGTGCGGAACAGTTGCGGATCGGGGCTGACGGTCACCATGTTGCCTGCGAAGCGGATTTCCGTCGGACGCAGGTCTTGCGACGAGGCAAACCAGCGTTTTTCGTAGAATTCGCCGTAGTTGGGCAGGTAGGTTTTCGGCACGATGCCGAGCAACTGCCCGTGCTGGATGACGGCGGCGCTGTTGAGCAGCAAGTCGCCCACGATGACGGGCAGTCCGACGATGACAATCACGTCGAGTTGGCGTGTGAAGTCGAGGAGCGCGAAAACGGCCGCTTCCGAGGCGTCGATCAGTGCGCTCTGCGTGAAAAGGTCTTGGCAGGTGTAGCCCGTCAGCGAAAGTTCGGGGAAGACGACGATTTCCACGCCTTCTTCCTCGGCCTTCGCGATGAGGTTTTCAATTTCCTGCACGTTATAGGCCACGTCGCCCACTTTCACTAAAGGCACGGCGGCGGCCACTTTGATAAACCCGTGTTGCATGATATTACTTATTATTTTCCTTGATTTTAGCGTTTTTTATCCGCCGAAATTGTCATAGAGAATGCTCTCGGGCTCTACGCCGAGCGAGTCGAGCATCGAAACGACGGCTGCCGACATGGGGCCGGGGCCGCACATGTAGTATTCGATGTCCTCGGGAGCCTCGTGGTCCTTCAGATAGGTGTCGAGCATGACCTGATGGACGAAGCCCGGCGTGTATTTCACGCCTGCGGCATCGGCTGCGGGGTCGGGACGGTCGAGGGCCAGATGGAAGTGGAAGTTGGGATATTCCTTTTCCAGGCCGAGGAAGTCGTCAAGATAAAAGACCTCGTTCAGCGCACGCGCTCCGTAGAAATAGTGCATTTCGCGGTCGGTGGTGTGCAGCGTCTTGGTCATGTGCATAATCTGGGCGCGCAACGGGGCCATGCCGGCGCCACCGCCCACCCAAATCATCTCTTTCTTCGAGTCGAAATGCGGGTGGAAGTCGCCGAAGGGGCCGCTCATCGTCACCTTGTCGCCGGGCTTCAGCGAGAAGATATACGACGAGG
>JAFUVC010000019.1 GCA_017483785.1 Prevotella sp. | reverse complement strand
GCATCTGTCACGCGACAGGTGCTATTCTTTCTTTTGTCATTATACTCACAGAGATAGATAAAATAAACAGAAACAGGTCTCTACAGCAATGGGAGACGATTAAAATTTACGTATGAAAAGGACATTATTATATATAGTAGGCATACTCTTCGCAACTGCCAGTAGCGCACAATCCATATCCATACGTGCGCAAGTAATAGACGAGAAGATTCCAGAAGAAGCAGCGCGAAATCTGGAAACAAAGTTGCAACGTGCATTAACCGCAAACGGCTATGCCGACAATGGCTATACGGAACGATTTGTACTGACAGCCAAAGTTGATATTACACAAAAAGACATCACGCCGACAACCCCTGCCCGTATATCAGAAAAGATGGATATAACGCTGATGGTGGGCGACGTGGTGGAAAATAAGATCTACTCTTCCGTCACCTTGCAAGCGGCAGGTATCGGAACGAACGAGAACAAGGCATTCATCAATGCTTTCCGAAACATCAAAGGAAACAGCCCAGAGATTCAACAGATGCTTAGTGAAGCGAAGGAAAAGATAGCGGATTACTACACCAACCATTGCCCAGAAATTCTGCAACGGGCAAATGCTTTGGTTACGCAGCAATCATACGATGAAGCAATTTTTGTGCTCAATTCCATCCCCAACATTTGCAACGACTGTTTCCAGCAGTGCCAACAGCAGGCGGGCACAATCTATCAAAAGAAGATTGACACGGAATCCACCGTGCTATTAGAACGAGCAAAAACGGCGTGGATGGAAAATCCCAACGACACAGGCGCAAGCCAAGTGGCAGACATCATCAGCCAAATCAATCCACAAAGCAGCAACTATGCAGATGTAACGGCTCTTCGCTCAACCATCGAAGCGAAACTACAAGCAGATGCCAAGCGAAAGTGGGAGTTCAAGATGCGCCAATATGAAGACAATCAGCTTTTCAAGCGTAGCATTGTCGAGGCAGGAAAGGCGATAGGCACGGCGTGGGCAAAAAAACAGCCAACGACAATCTTTAAAACGATTATACGGAGTTGGTGGTAAAGTAAATTATTAACACTAAAAACATAACAACAATGAACACAAAAGTATTATTAACATTATGGATTTGCTTGGCAATTCCAAGCACGTCTTTCTCGCAAAACACGAACAATCCCAACGACGAAGTGACACTCGTTGTGTCTGCCGACGGCGCAACAAAAGAAGAGGCGACGAAAGTCGCGCTTCGCTCTGCCATCGAACAGGCATACGGAACATTCGTTTCCGCCAACACCACCATTTTGAACGATGATTTGGTGAAAGACGAAATTGTAACGATTTCCAACGGAAACATCAAAAACTACGAAGAGGTTGCCAGTGCGATGCTTCCCAATGGGAACCAAAGTGTTACACTAAAAGCAACGGTCTGCATTTCCAAACTGGTCAGCTATGCGCAAAGCAAGGGCGCATCAACAGAGTTTGCAGGGGCAACGTTTGCTATGAATATGAAAATGAAAGAACTGAACAAGAAAAACGAAATGGTCGCGTTGGAAAATCTGCTGGTTCAGATAAAAGAACTACTGCCATACGCATACGACCGCGTCTTGGAAGTTGATGAACCAAAATTAGCAGAGGAAAAGTTTCTGTCTGAAGAAAAACGTGAAATATATGGGAATGATTTTTGGAATGTCTATGTTGAGCACGCTTCAGATTATTATGAGATGAATATGAAAGTGCACTATCAAGAGAACAGCAATACCCGCAATTTCTATTTACTCATTTACAGTACATTAAGTTCCCTATCTCTTACAGGAATCGAACGTGAAGAAATGCAAAAACTCAACATTAAAGAACTACCAGAACTTCGTATGCACTTTCCTTACGATGATGGTGATTTCAAGTATTTGGCAGGACGTGGTGGAAGTTTTAGATGTTATTTAAGGGCTTCTCAAAAAGAATTGGAAGAATGGGTAATAAAAGTAAGGAATGCTTTCTATAAAGAATTTACAAATTTTGTCATTACAGATAATCTTGGAATCAAGTCATTCTTTGATGGGTATTCCTTATTTTGTGAAAACACAGAAGGAGAATCAAAAGGTACAAGCTATCTATTTAGGACATATGGGATTACTAAAGGCAAAGGTTTGTTTGCCTCAGGCGTTTTTGTCCAACCTGCACGAACTGAAGAGCTTATTGGGGGGATCCGAGGGTTCTATCCATTTCTAAATCTTTTTGAATTTTTCGACAAAGAAGATTATGCTGTTCCCTTCATCTCTATGAAATTCAATATTCGAAAAGACGAAATTATGAAGTACACCAATTTTGCCGTAGAACGCAAAGAATAAAAAACATTAAATATTAAAGAAAGGATTTTTATGAACATTAAAAAAGCTACCGATTTAAAGCACGGAGTAAAGTATTGGTATGTGTCCGTAACCTATAACTGTCATTGGACAGTGCAAGTTCTCTCTTTTATTTACGACCAAAATAATGGATCATCTTCATTGTGGGATATGCTTATTTTTACAGATGAAAAATCTGCAAAAAATTTGGCTAATAGGATAGAAAACCTAATCAAGCCTTATAAAATAATATGATAAAACTTATTTTTAACATTGCTTTCTTGTTTATAGCTCTGGGCGCACAAGCCCAGAGCTACAACAGCGACCGCGTGTCGTTTACGAACTTCCTGATTCGTATGTATAACAATGCGCCCTTTGAAGGTGTACGAGCCGTAGATGATTACGACAATGCCTATTTGATTTCGGTGCTGGCACTCGACAAGGAAAAATACAAAACAGAGTCGGCACTCAACCGCGTTGCAGCCGTCAAAGCGATGGCGCAGGCCTCGCGATTCTTCAACGGTTCGAACATCACACAGGAAATGATTATCCGAACATCAGAAAAATCGGACGGAACAAGCGACACGGAAATCATCGAGAACATCCGCGAAAATTCCGTCGGTTATGTGAAAGCATTGGAACAATTGACGAATTTCACACGCAAGGACGGGTTACAAGTATTCATCTTTATTGCGCCCATCAATTAACGCGGCAATATATATTCGGCAATTTGCGGAAACGCTGCAAAAAGTTATGCAGCAATGCTCCGCTCATAAAGGTATCGGGGGGCAAAACCGATTTCGTCGTTCCAATCAACGGTAAAAGGGTCAAGGCGGAAAGACTTGAAATAATCTATGTCCTGCAACTTACGACAAATGCCTTTCTGCATCAGTGGCGTAAAATCCACAAGTCGCACCTCGCCAGTGCTGAACGTCAGGCGCAACGTATATTCACCGAAATACTCGGCGGCAGTAATCTTTAGCAATGGATTTTTTGTTGTCATATCATTTCCTCGTTTTTTATTTTATCTTAACGGCTCAATTTTCTTGGCGGCCTCGCTGTTCGACAAATGCTCCCAGTTTTCCATCAGTTCATCGCGATGTAAATCGAGCCACTCATAGACGAGGCGCAGGGCACGGCGAGGCAGCGAACCTGTGACAATGCCGTCCTTGATGGTGATTTCAGCCTCATAACCGTCATACCACACGTGGAAATGTGGCGGATTGTGGTCGTCGATGTACATATAGATAACGATACCGTAGAATTTACTGATTTCTGGCATAGTCGTTTTTTTTTAGCGTTCGCGGCAAAGTTACAAATATTTTTTCAATAATTGATTTATTCAACGAAAAATTTGTAATTTTGTAGCCCAAACAACCATAAAACATATCTATTCTGCAATCTGCGGAAACGCTGCAAAAAGTTGCAACGCTTGCGCCGTTTCGTCTATTAGTTTCGTTTTGATGAAGTTTTTAGTCCGACCGTCATCAACGACCTCGCCCAAGCCTTGCATCAGTAGTCTTGGACTGGATTCGCGCACCTTTTCAGCGCACCACAGAGCATATTCCGCAACGCTTTTTCCCGTTCGTTCAAAAATAATCTGTTCGTTGATGCTGGCGTGTTTTTGATTCAAAAAGAACCAAACATCGAAGACGTCGCGAGGTGTCAAACGCTCACCCATCGCACATAGTTTATGAGCAAACATATCTGGAATCGTCAAAACTCGCATATCGGTTCCGGCAAGCGTTTTCATCTCATAGTGGTTGGCATACTGACGCGTGGAGACCTCCACTTTCAGCATCCTTTCGCCCTTTCCATAGTTCAACACCATCACCGCACCATAGTGTTTCTGGGCCTCATCGTCAATAGAGCCGAAGCACAGCAGGATTTTTCGGATCTTCTGATAGGCTAAATCCTGTTTTTCGACATCCAAAAGGTTAAAATCAAGGTCGGTCGAGAATCTTGGCAAATCGTGGAAGAACATCAGGGCTGTTCCGCCCTTGAATCCCAAGATGTTACACAAGTCTTTGTCCTTGAAAATCAGGCTCAGAATCCGGGCCATATACAGTTTATGCTTTTGCTTATCCATCTGAAAGTCTTAAAGTTTCATATTCAACAATTTTCCAACTCGCTCATTCAGTTTGGCAGAACGATACAGCGGAAGAAGTTCGCGAATGACGGGAACGGAAAGCGGACGCAAATTGTCAAAGTAACAATTGCCTGCACTCAGATAGACCATGTCCAGAAATGCCCGCTCGACGGTAGCAATGGCAACGTTGTCGCGCTGTTCGACCCCCTCCATCCCAATCCAAATTTCGGGATTGATTTTGCGATACTGATATTGCTTTCCATCAATCTCCACACGACGGCTCAAATAACTGACACAACTGATGGTTTCGTCCCACTGGAACACGACTCCCGCACATGCCAACACTGTTTCCAACGACAGATAGGAAGGGCGGAACAGGCAACACGCCATTTCTTGCTCATCGAAATTCTGCTTGGTATAGATGCCTCGCCGGGGATTCAACAATTTGCCTTCTTTCGCATAATAATGCAACGATTTTGTCACTTTTTGACTGTCATTGCCTCTGGTAAGCATCATCAGCGACTGTATGGTAAATACCGTCCTTGTGCTATTGAGAATCGTTTCCAAAATATTAAATTGGGAACTCATAATCCTAATAATTTGTATTTCTAGTTCACAAAAGTAATACTTTTTTATGAACTCACCAAATATTTTTTATTTTTTTTCTAATCGGAATTCAAATCTTTTCCTTAACTTTGCAATCAACAATCGAAAAACCAGAAAAAAATGGCTCAACACAACGACACTGGAAAATGGGGCGAGGAACTGGCTGCTGACTACCTGTGGAAAAAGGGCTACACCATTCGCGACACCAACTGGCGATGCGGACACCGCGACCTCGACATCGTGGCGCTCGACGAAGACCTGCGCACGCTGGTGTTTGTGGAGGTGAAGACGCGCACGTCGGACTATTTCACGCGGCCCGAAGAGGCGGTCAATCGCGAGAAAATACGGAGCATCGGCCTCGCAGCCAACGCCTATGTGAAGCAAAACCGAATCATGAAGGAACTGCGCTTCGACATCATCACCGTCATCGGCAGCGAGGACAGCGACCGCGAGCCAATCATTGAGCATTGGGCCGACGCGTTCAACCCGATGCTGGTGTATTGAATTAGAAGGAGTTAGAGGGAGTTAGAAGGAGTTAGAGGGACTGAAAATGGAAGCGAAACTGATACGACTCGACGAGGTGGATTCCACGAACCGCTGGATGCGCGACTACGTGCCTCCGGCCGAGGAGCCCATGACCATCTGCACAGCCGATTTCCAGACGGCCGGACAGGGATGTGGCGCGAACTCGTGGGAGTCGGAGCGGGGGAAAAACCTGCTTTTTTCGCTGCTGATTCACCCCGAAAACATTGCGGCGAGGGCGCAATTCCAGATTTCGATGGCGGCTTCGCTGGCGATTTCCGACGCGATGGCCGACTTCGGCATTGAAGGCATCCGCGTGAAATGGCCGAATGACATCTACTGGCGCGACTGGAAACTCTGCGGCATTCTCATCGAGAACCGGCTTTCGGGCACCACGATTCGCGACAGCATCGTAGGCATCGGCGTGAACGTGAACCAGACGGAGTTTCGCTTTCCAAAGGCGATTGGCCACGACCCCAAAACCGACCCGTCGCCCGTGTCGATGCGGCAGATTCTCGGCCGGGAAATCGAGCGGGAAACGGTGCTTCGCAGCATCGTCGGCCACCTGAAACTCTGCTCCTGCATGGCCGACTACACGCGGATGCGCTACAACGCGCTGCTCTATCGGCGAAATCAGGGCGCGTTCCCCTTTCGCGACAAAAACGGCGAGTTTCAGGCCGAGATTCTCGAGGTGGATGAACTGGGGCGGCTGTTGCTCAAAAAGGCCGACGGACAGGCGGCTGCGTATGCGTTCAAGGAGGTCAGGTTTATTAGGGAATAGGTTATAGGTAACAGGTAATAGGTTATAGGTAATAGGTAATAGGTAATAATTCAACCATCAACAATCAACATTCAAAACTCAAATATTATGGCAAGATTTAAGAGAATTCTTCTGAAACTCAGCGGCGAGAGCCTCGCCGCAGGCGGTGGAACGGGCATCGACATGCAGCGCCTCACCGAGTATGCACAGCAAATCAAGGAAATCCACGACATGGGCGTGGAAATCGGCATCGTCATCGGCGGCGGCAACATTTTCCGCGGACTGAGCGGTGCGAAAAAGGGCTTCGACCGCGTGAAAGGCGACCAAATGGGCATGATGGCCACCGTCATCAACTCGCTCGCGCTCTCGTCGGCGCTCGACGCCGCCGGCGTTCCCAACCAAGTGCTCACGGCCATCCGCATGGAGCCTGTCGGCGAATTTTACACGAAATGGCGCGCCATCGACGCGATGAAAGCCGGAAAAGTCTGCATTTTCTCGGCCGGAACGGGCTCGCCCTACTTCACCACCGACACGGGTTCGTCGTTGCGCGGCGTGGAGATTGAGGCCGACGTCATGCTCAAGGGCACACGCGTGGACGGCGTCTATACCGCCGACCCCGAGAAAGACCCCACGGCCACGAAATTCACCGACATCACCTACGCCGAGGTGCTGGCCCGCAACCTGAAAGTGATGGATCTCTCGGCCATCTGCATGTGTCAGGACAACAACCTGCCCATCTACGTCTTCAACATGGATGTGGTCGGCAACCTGCGCCGCGTCATCGACGGCGAGGAAATCGGCACGCTCGTTCACGCTTAAAAATCGGTTGATATGAATCAGAAATATGCAGTTATCGTGCTTTTTGCACTCATTTTGGCCTCCGGATTCACCAGTTACCGCAGTTATTCCGACACGAAAAAGAGCGTGACGGAAGACATGGACAGGGCTTTGGCGCTCACGATGCTGCAACAGCAGAGCGACGTCATCAGCCAAGACACTATTCGCGTCTTCAACAGCCATTTGCAGATGGCGAAACTGCGGGGAAAGGCCACGCTGGCCGTTGACACCCGTCAGCGACGGTTCAAGGCTTACGCCCAATGCTCGTCGGCCACGATTTTCAGCCTTTCCGACCAGCGACCGTCGCTCCTGCTGTGGACGCTGGCCAGCCTGTGGGCCATGTTTTGCTGGTTCCGGCGCAGGCGGCAGTTGCCCGTCAGCCCGGTGGTTTCGGGCAGCGAGTACGGCGGACTGATTTTCTCCGACACCGAAAGGCGATTTTTCGCCACGACGGGCGAGGCCGTCAAACTCACGCCCATGCAGCATCAGTTGATGGAAATGTTTTTCAAGTCGCCCACCCACTCGCTGACGAAATCGGAGATTTGCAGTGCGCTCTGGCCGAAAAAAGACGATGCCAACGAAACGCTCTATACGCTCATCCGACGGCTGAAACCCGTTGTTGAGCAACATTCCGACCTGAAAATCGAGTCTGACCGAAGCAAGGCTTACCGGCTGACTATCAGGCAGATAGAAAACTGACCGCGACTTGTCTGCAAAATGTCAGACAAATGTCAGGAAGATTTTTTGCCAACCCAAGAATCTCTTTATACTTTTGCGCCATATAACCAAAATCGCAAGAAAGTATGAAGAGATTTTTATGCATCGGATTGTTGGCCGGACTCGCGCTGGCCGCATCTGCCCAAGACGAAAAAGAAGTGTCCATCAGCGAAGTGACCGTGAAGGGCGCACGCACGGTTCAGCAGCCGGACGGACGCTGGATTTTCCCGACCAGACAGCAACTGAACAGTTCGCCCGACGGCTATTCGCTGCTGGCGAAACTCGCCCTGCCCCACATCCGCGTGGACGAGGCCGCAAGCACCATCACCGCGCTGACAAACCTCGGCAGCGTGCAGGTGCGCATCAACGACATCGCAGCCTCGCGCGAAGACCTGCTCTCGCTCCATATGCAGGGCGTTGAGCGCATCGAGTTCATCGACAATCCGGGCGTGCGCTACGGCGACGGCATCGCCTACGTCATCAACATCAAGGTGAAAAAGCCTGTCGGAGGCTATGTCGTGGGCACACAACTCACCAACACGCTCACCACCGTGAACGGAAACGAGCTGGTTTACGGCAGAATCAACCATAAAAAGAGCGAATTCGGCTTCAACTACGGCCTGAATTACCAAAATTTCAAAGGCTACGAGTACGACGAGCGGGCGGAGTACGACTTGGAGTCGGGCGAGACGGTCGAATTGAACCGCCATCTGCTTTCCCAACAGACCAAAAACCTCGGCCACAACGCCCAACTGACCTACAGCCTGAGCGACTCCAACTACGTTTTTCAGGCGAAACTGGCGGGCAGCAGCACCCTCCGGCCGCAGCGCAGCGAATCGACAATGGCCCTGAACGGCTCACCCTTTGAAAGCCGCTCGGCCACGAGCCATCGCACGCCCTCGCTCGACCTCTATTTTCATCAGGATTTCCGCCGCCATCAGTCGATGACGGCCAATCTCGTGGGCACATTCATCAAGACCAACGCCCACTCAGAGAACAACGAAGGCTCTGATTATCAATACGATACAAGCGGAAAAACCTACTCGCTCTGGAGCGAGGCCGTCTATGAAAACCGACTGAAGCCCTTCACCGTTGCCAGCGGCGTTCAGTTCGCACAGCGCTACACCCACAACGAATACCACGGCGACGCCGAGGCCGTCAACGACCTGCGCACGTCGTTTCTTTATCTGTTCTCGCAACTGAAAGGCCGACTCGGAAAACTCAACTACGTGGCAGGGCTCGGCACAAGCCGCCGCTACTATCGCCAGGCCGATGCGAAGCAAGATTTCTGGCTTTTCCGCTCGAAATTCAACGTGTCGTACCCGTTGGCCGGGCGACTGAGGCTGAAATACGGCTTTGAGGTTTCGCAACACGTCTCGCAGATTGCCCTCATCAGCGATGCCGCCATCAAGCAGAACTCGATGGAAACCCTGCTCGGCAACCCCGACCTTAAGCCCTGTCGCAGAACCGACCACGACCTCCGCCTCACCTACTCCACGCCGCGCCTCACCGCCGAACTGCAGGGCTACTACCGCATCAACTCGCATTGCAACATGGAAAAATACATCCGGCGCGACGGCCATTTCTACCTGACGCAGACCAACGCCGACAACGAGTGCAGTTTCTTCTTCATCCAGAGCTACAACCAGTGGGACATCATCCCGGAACGCCTCACGGCCACGCTCTACGGCGGAATTTACCGCTTTTTCAACTTCGGCGAAGACTACAAACACACCTTCACCTCCTTCAACGGAGGCTGTTCCGTGCAAGCCTATCTGAACCGTTGGACGCTTGGCGCATACGCCGACAACGGCTGGAGTTTCATGGAGGGCGAGCATCGCGCACGCAACGTGCCCGCGTGGTATTTCACGGCCACTTATCGGGTGAGCCATGCCCTGAACATCTCGCTCTTCGGCCAGCATCTCTTCGCGCAGCATCCGCTATCGTCGAAGGCCGAAGTGCTGAGCCGCCACGTCCGAAAGACCATCACGCGCCACGACCGCGACCTCGGCAACATGTTCACGCTGAAACTCACCTATCGCTTCGACCGAGGCCGGAAATACCGCGAAATCAGCCGCTCGATGAACCACAGCGACAACGAGACGGGAATTCTGAAGTAAAATCACTCGAAATAGAACGTCAGGGCTATCATTTTCGACGTGGCCCGACTGACACTGTTCGAGAACACGCGCAGGTTCTCGTCGCGCAGATTGGCAGCGTGGTTGTGGTCGAGGCAATCGGTGAGCCCGAACATGAACTTCAACTCAGGCCGAAGTTTGAAAAAAGGCAGGTAGAAGTCGCATCCGGCACCGATTTCGAGGTACAAATCCGTGCGTTTCAACTTCAAAATGTCGCTCTCCGAGCCGGAAAGATTGATGACGGGATTCAGTCCGGCCATCAGATAAGGCCGCACGTTGCCGTTGCGCTGCGAGCCGAAAATCAAATCGAATGCGCAAGTCACATAGGCCGTCTTGATGTTCTGCGTGCGCTCGTTGAGCAGCACGCCCGCCTCTTCTTCACCGTCGCTGACAGGATTGGCCGTTTTCGGAGCCGTGAAATCGTGGAAAGTGAGGTGGCGCACGCCAAAATACATGGCCGGCGCTATGCGGAACTGGAAAGTCTTGTTCAGCCGGAATTCGCCCAGCACACCCACCGTGAAACCATTGTCCCAGCGGTCTTGGTCGGCGGTAATCAGGCGCGTCGTCTCCGTTCCGTCTTCAGCCACAATCGTCTGCGGCCCCACGTTGAGCAGTTTCAAGTCCTGCACGTGCGTACCCACGAACAGGCCGAAATGAAACGGTCGCAAGTCGGTGTAGGGCCGGTTCTGCACCGTCCTGCCCAACTGTGCCGAGGCCGTCAGCGCGACCGTCAGCAGGGCTGACAATAAAAAAATTTTCCTCTTCATTTTACTTTATAACGCGGAATACGTCTAAATATTGTGTTAAAAAATGTAGAAATAGAGAAATTCTTCTCATCAAATTTAGGTATGTAAGAAATAAAAACGTATCTTTGCACCACCTTTTGTAGGTATGAGATATTGAAATCAAATTAACAAACCCTTTAAAAACAAAAACATTATGGCTTACGTAATTAGTGAAGATTGCATTGCATGTGGAACATGTATCAGTGAATGCCCCGTTGAGGCTATTTCTGAGGGCGAAATCTACAAGATTGACCCCGATCTCTGCACAGAGTGTGGCACTTGCGCCAGTGTTTGCCCGAACGAGGCTATCAGCCTGCCGTAATGGGCGGTACTCCCCCTGCGGGAGAACACTTGCAATTCATAAAAGCGGTAGAAAGACATCTTCCTACCGCTTTTTTATGTCTGACAGCGAAAACTGCCAAGCCTGCTTCTACAAATACGTAAACCCGACAACTACAAGCAACACGACTGCAAGAATACAAAGCAACCAAAACACATAATCCATCGGGTCTCTTTTTCTGCTCTCAAAACCATAGAATTCCCGACGACTTTGACGTTTTTTGTTCTCTTTCATGTCTGCCATATTTTTCTCTCAAATTTTAGATATTAAAGCCTTTTGTAATTAAACGACTTGACAATTTGTCATCAATTCGAGTGCAAAATTACTAAAATTCTTACATTTTTCAAAGAAAAAGTAAAAAAAAATGCATTTTAATAGAAAAACATTCCAATCTATCACTTTCGAGGAAAATTAGGACAAAAAAAGAGAAACTGCCGTCAGGGCAGTTTCTCCTCAAATTTATCGTACTGAAAATTGCTTATTTCACACCCAGTGCCTCAAGTGCATTCTTGGCAGCCTCGTCCTCGGGGGCAATCACGAGAATCTTCTTGAAATTGGCGATGGAAGTAGCCTTGTCGTTGTTCAGATAGTAGTACGAACCGAGGTAGCGATAGGCCTCGATGAGGCGCTGGTTGTCGCTATTGTCACGGTTGGCAGCGTTCTCAAGGTGGTCAACAATGGCCTGATAGAACGGCTTGGCCAGTCCTTTTTCGCTCTCGGGGTCCATCACACCGGCCAGACGGGCACGCATGAAGTTGGCGTAGTCAATCTGCTCGGGATAGGTCTCGCCCAACTTGGCAGAGGTGGCATCGGCCTTCATGAAGGCGTCGATTTGTGCCTGTCCGGTGAGGTCAACACCCATTTTCTGGTAGATGGAGGCCAGTCCGGCAATGTCGTAGGCCGAAGGCTTGTCCTTGCCTTTGAGGTAGATGTCGTAGTATTTCGTGCCATTTTCAAAGTCGTCCATGGCAATATAGGCGTCGGACAGGTTCTTGTAGGTCATGTTGAGCAGTTCCTTATTGTCCTTGTTGGCTTCGGCGGCCTTTTGGAACATCTCAATGGCGCGGTCGAACTGCTTGGCGTTTTTCAGGGCCGTGCCGTAGTAGGTGTAGTCGTAGCCCGAAATCTTCACGCTGTCGGAGCGGTTGAAGAGGGCGTCGGCATACTGCAGGGCCTCGTCGGTGCGCTCCATGTCGGTCAGGTTGTAGAACGCCAGACGGTTCCACGCAGCCTTGCGGGCATCGCGGGTCAGGCCGTACTTGGCCAGTTCAAGGCTCTTTTCGCGCTCCTGGTGCATCCACGTGGCCATGGCGTAGTTGGTGATGTCCTCGTCTTCGAGTTTGGTCTTATCCACCTTGCTGTAGTACTGGATGGCTTCATCCAGACGGTTGGAGTTGTAGAAGATGCGGCCGGCCATGGCATCGACGGCAACGTCGGGGCGCTGCACGCGCAGTTCCTCAAGGTTGGCGACGGCGTCTTGCGGGCTACGGCCACGCAGGATGTTGGCGTACTTGTAGTATCCCTCGGGGTCTTTCGGGTCGGCATATTTGGCCTGCGAATACTGCTCGGCAGCCTTTCCGCCGTCGTCGTTGAACACTGCAACGTCGCCGAGGAGGATGAAAGCCTTTGCGCATTTTCTGTCGCGCGAGAGGGCCATGTCTGCATACTTGGTGGCATTGACCGGGTCTTTCGCCTCAAGGAATGCGCGACCGATGGCTGTGAGCATGGCCGGATTCTTCTTGTTTGCACTGACAATGGGCTTGAGTTGCTTGTCCACATTGTCCTTGGAGGCAATAATGTTCTTTACCTGGCCGATGACAGCCTGATCTACTTGCGCCATGGCGGGAGCGCTGAGGCTCAGCGCCATGATTCCTGCTACGAGGTATTTAAACTTCTTCATAATCTTCTTTCTTTAAAGGTTTAACAATCTATTGCGCAACTTTCTTTTTGAACTATGACGATTGACAGCCCAAAAAGTTTATTGGCTTCTCACATTTACACTCCGAAGGGTGATGTCGCCATTCACGGGCAGCAGTCCGGCTTTGAGGATGATTTTCTGGCCGATGGGCGACTCGATGAAGTGGGCAAATCCCCACGGAAGTCCGTTGCGCGGGTCGTTGACGAGCGCGTAGATGGTGCGGATGAGGGGATAGTTGTTATTATAGATGTAATACTGGTAAGGTTTCCAACTGTTGGCGGGCGTGGCCACGTCGAGTTTGCTTACCGACATCACACGGATTTCCTTGTTATAGGTGAGGTTGGTCGTGTCGCGCTTGTCGTTGAGCCAGTTGCTGCCGATGATGCCGATGGCATTGGGCGTTTTGGCGACGTAGTTGACCACCTCGGCACTGGTTTGTGCTGCGGTTACGTTGGGGCTGGTGATGGGTTTTCCGCCCAGAATGGAGTCTTCGGCGAAGTGGACGGCCGACGACTTGTTGTTGTCAAAGACGAGGGCTATGTCGCCGCGCTTCGACGACGGGTAGATGTCGCTCCACTTGGTGGCCTCGCCCGTCAGAATGCGTGCAATATCTTTCACGGTGATGCACGTGTCGGTGTTCGACGTGTGGACGATGAGTGCCAGCGCGTCGTAGGCGAGGCGAACCGTGCGCGGATTGTAGCCGCGGTCTTTCAGGTTCTGGCGCTCCTCGGGTTTGTAGTCGCGCGCGGTGATGAGCAGACAGGTCTGCGTGTCGAGCAGCATCTTGATGCCGTCCGACTCGTTGGTGTAAATCGGGTTTACTTTCGCCTTCTTGTAAGTGTGCTCGAAGATTTGGCGCTCTTCTTCGATAATGGGACTGAAACTTTCGTCAGAGGCGAAACTAATCACCCCTGACGAATAAGTATCGGTGCGCCCGCTCTTGGACTTCTTGTCTGAGCAGGAAGCCCAGAGCGTGGCGACCAGTGTTAATCCTACAATGACGTAAGATGCGTTCTTTTTCATTTTCTGTTGTTTAAAATAACTTACTGCAGTTTGAATGAGACGGGAACGTTGAATTTCACACGCACGGGCGAGCCGTTCTGCTTACCGGGAATCCACTTCGGCATCGACTTCACGACGCGGGTGGCTTCCTTGTCGAGCGACGGGTCAACTGAGCGCACGACCTTCACGTCGGTAATCGAACCGTCTTTCTCGACGACGAACGAAACGACGACGCGGCCTTGCACGCCGTTCTCCTGTGCCACTGCCGGATACTTGATGTTACTGCCGAGGTAGTCCAGAAGGGCCTTGTCACCTCCGGGGAACGACGGCATGTGCTCTACCACCTCGAAGACTTTCTCTTCTACGGGTTTCGGTTCGGGCTGTGCCACGGTTTCCTTCAGTTTGAGCACCTCACCGTCCTTGTCGTCGTTACCCTTCACGTCGAGGGCACCGATGGCGGTCTTGGTGTTCATCAGCTCGTCCTGTGTCTTCAGTTCGTCTTCGGGCTTCACCTCGTCGTCTTTCTTGATGACGGGGGCGGTGAACTTCACTGAACTTTTCACACGTTCGACAACTTTTTCAGGTTCCTGAATTTCAACTTTCTTCTGCTTCACTTCAGCCTTCTCTTTCGGCTTCTCAAGGGCGGAGAGTTCCTGCACCTGAGTGACGGCCACCTTCTTGGTTGAGCTTTCGATGAAGTTCTTCAGGCTGATACCAAGATAGATGAGCACGGCTGCGGCAAGCATGGTAATGATGGAAATGACGTTTCGCTTGGAAGTTCCCTTACGCAGCTTATATGCTCCGTATTCCTGGTTTCTTCCTTGGAACACGAGATCGACCCAATCATTGTTTATAAGATCTACTTTTGACATAGTTCTAAACGTTTTTAATTGTTAGAATACTCGCGACCGTCTTACTTAATTCCGAGTTTTTCGAGAAGTTTCTCGTCGTCGGGATTAATGTCGTCAATCACATACTTACCAATACTGCAAATCTGCATTTCATCGAGGGCTTCGATTACGTTGGTGTAAGGAGCCGAGTCGGTGGGCTTGATGATGACGGTCATGGTCTGGATTTTCTCACCGGTTCCCGTGACGTCACCTGCCTTGATTTTCGACAGTTCGGCGTTGTAACTTGAGTCGGTCCACTCTTTGGGGTTGGCCAGGCGCTTCTCGTCGAGTTTGGCCTTTGCCAGCATCACCTGCTGAACGGGCTGTGTGCCGTCTTCGGTGACGTGGCCGATCAAGACGCTGCGGATGCCGTCCTTGCCCCAAGTGGTTTCCTTGATGCAAGTGGGGTCGTCGTACTTCGGCAGTCCTTCTACGTAATAGAGTTTCTTCTCGTCAGCGGTCACGTACATCGTAATGGTGTATGATGCCTTGGTCACTGACTTGTCTTCGTCCTGCATGTTCTTGTCGTTACTCGGCATGGTCAGCTCCATCGACTGGGGCTTTGCCAGTGAGGTACAGAGCATGAAGAACGTGATCAGAAGCATCATCATGTCCACCATCGGCGTAAAGTCGACGCGCACGGTCATTTTCTTCTGTTTGCTCGTTTCTTTCTTTGCCATAGTTTAGTCCTCCTGTGCTTTTAGTGACGTAGCCAAAAAGTAACGGTTCTCGTTGATGTCACGCAACTCGCCCATGAGGCGCTTGATGACTTTGTACTGCGTGTGGTAGTCGCCCTTGATGATGATTTTCAGGTCGTCGTTGACGCCCTTGGCGGCTTTCACCCAGTGCTGGAACTCGCTCATGCCTCCGTCGATGCTGTCGGTGGGAATACCGGCGCCTTCGGCCTTGATGAGTTTGTTCATCTCGTTGATGTCGTGACTGAGATATTCAGAGAGATTGCTCATGGGGACACCCCACATGGCATCTTGCAGGAACTTTGCTTGCTGCTCAGCGTTGAGCTGAACACCGAACAATCCGGTCATTTCGCTGAGGACTTCGCGGATTTGTCCCTGGTTGTCCATACCCATATATACTGTGCCGAGTGAATCGACCAGTATCGTCAGAGCGTCTTTCTCCGGCACTTTAATCTCCGATACAGACGACGGTGTGAGCACTTTTGCCGGCTCGTTCTTGACGAACGTTGACGTCATCATGAAGAACGTCAGCAGAAGCACCATCACGTCTGACATAGGAGTCATGTCGATCCAGACGTCGTGTTTCTTAATTTTTACTTTACCCATAATGATAAATGTGTTAAAGGGTTAGCAAAAATTAAGCCTCGTCCATGTGGTTTGCTTCGTAGGTCTGAGCGATTGAATAACCAACCTCGTCGAGGGCGTATGTCAACTTGTCAATCTTGTTCGTGTAGTAGTTGTAGGCAACAACTGCGAACCATGAGGTCAAGATACCGGAAGCCGTGTTCACCAGAGCCTCGGAGATACCTTGCGACAGGGCGAGCGAGTCACCGCCACCACCAGCAGCCAGAGCTGCGAACGAACGAATCATACCTACCACAGTACCGAACAGAGCGGTCAGCGTACCGAGCGTAACGATGGTGGCCAGAATCGGCATGTTCATCTGCAGGGTCGGCATTTCAAGCTGAGTGGCTTCTTCGTGGGCCTGCTGAATCTTGGAGATTTTCTGCTCCTTCTTCAAGCCCGGAGTTGCTTCCATTTCCTTGTAAGCCTTGAGCGAAGCGCCTACGACGTTGGCAACGGTGCCGCGCTGGTCGTCGCACAGTTTCTGGGCCTTGGCGAAGTCGCCTTCTTTGAGGGCCTGCTTGATGTTGGTCACGAACTTGGGGAGCTGTCCCTTACCGAAAGCGGTGCGGAGGGCGAGCCAGCGCTCAATGGAGAGAGCGATTACGGTGAACAACAGCGTGATGATCACAGGAACGACGATACCGCCTTTGTAAACCAGACCAAGGAGGCTACCGTCTTTTACTTCGTTGGCAGGGTCGCCATCGACGAAGTTAGCAGGATTACCCAGCACGAACTTGTAGAAAGCTACGGCTGCGAGGAAACAGATAAAGATGATCCAGATTGCATGTTGAACACCCTGGAAGCCCTGAGATTTTGTCTTCGGGGCAGTTGTTTTAGCTTGTGTAGTTGCCATAATTTAATTTTTAATTTTTGGTTATTAAATAATTTAAAGTAGTAAAAAATTCAATTTTGAACACGCAAAGATAATAATTTATGAGAAAGAATCGTCACAATTAAGAAGTTTTAACAAGATATTTTTAGTTTTTTCTCTTAACTTCTGCTTTCTGACCCTTTATTTCAGTTTTCTCAAGGCTTCTGCAATGCGCCGGATGGCCTCGCGGATGTTGTCGTCGCTGGTGGCGTAGCTCATGCGGAAGCAGTCGGGGTCGCCGAAGGCGTCGCCGCCGACGGTGGCCACGTGGGCTTCTTCGAGCAGATACATGGCCAGGTCGCTGCTGGTGGCGATGGTTTTGCCGCCTGCGGTCTGCTTTCCAAAGAAGCTGCTGCACTTCGGGAACAGGTAGAACGCGCCCTCGGGCTTGTTCACTTCGAGGCCGGGAATGGCCTTGGTGAGTTCCACGATGAGGTCGCGGCGGCGCTCAAAGGCCACGCGCATCTCTTCGACGCAGGCCTGGCTCTCGACGTAGGCGGCCAGCGCGGCCTTCTGGCTGACGGAGCAGGGGCCGCTGGTGTATTGGCCTTGCAGTTTGTTGCAGCCTTTCACGATCCACTGCGGCGCGGCCATGTAGCCGATGCGCCAGCCCGTCATGGCGTAGGCTTTCGACACGCCGTTGATGATTATCGTGCGGGCTTTCATGCCGGGGAACTGCGCAATGGACTCGTGGTGCCCTATATAATTAATGTGTTCGTAGATTTCGTCGGCGAGCACGTAGAGATTCTCATGCCGCAGGACGACTTCGGCAATGTTTTTCAGTTCTTCCTTGCTATAGACGCTGCCGGTCGGGTTGCTCGGCGAGCAGAGAATCAGCATGCGCGTCTTCGGCGTGATGGCCTTTTCGAGTTGTTCGGGCGTGATTTTGAAGTTCTGCTCAAAGCCGGCGTTCACGAAGACGGGCGTTCCGCCTGCCAGCAGGGCCATTTGCGGATAGCTCACCCAGTAGGGCGTGGGGATGATGACTTCCTCGCCGTCGTCAACGAGTGCCATCACGGCGTTGCAGACGCTCTGCTTGGCACCGTTCGAGACGAGGATTTCGTCGGTCGAGTAGTCGAGTCCGTTCTCGTTTTTGAGTTTCGCCACGACGGCTTCGCGCAGGTCGGCATAGCCGGGCACGGGCGAATAGCGCGACCAGTTGTCGTCAATGGCCTTCTTGGCGGCTGCTTTGATGTGGTCGGGCGTGTTGAAGTCGGGTTCGCCGACGCTCATGTTAATCACGTCGATTCCCTGTGCTTTCATTTCGGCACTTTTCTGCGACATCGCCAGCGTGGCCGACGGTGCCAGTCGATTGAGTCGGTTAGATAGTTTTTCCATGATTTTTAGTTTTTTCGATGGTTTTATGAGGTTAATAATAATTATGTACGTATTAGGTTTCGTCCCGCATCAATGCGCAGGAAAATAAAGAGCAGGATGGTAAAGCCCCACAGGTTGGAGCCGCCATAACTGAAGAATGGCAGCGGAATGCCGATGACGGGCGTGAGTCCGAGCACCATGCCGACGTTGATGAACACGTGGAAGAGGAAGACGCTGACCACGCAATAGCCATAGACGCGCCCAAATTTGAACGGTTGTCGCTCGGCGAGGTGGATGAGCCTGAGAATCAGCACCAGAAACAGCAGCAGCACGCCGGCCGTGCCGAAAAATCCCTCTTCTTCGCCCACGGTGCAGAAAATGAAGTCGGTATCTTGCTCCGGAACGAATTTCAACTTGGTCTGCGTGCCGTTGAGGAAGCCTTTTCCGGCCAATCCGCCCGAGCCGATGGCGATTTGGCTCTGGTGGACGTTGTAGCCTGCGCCCCGGAAATCTTCTTCAAGGCCGAGCAGCACGTTGATTCTCACGCGCTGGTGGGGCATGAGGAAGTCGTTGAGCACATAGTCGGCCGAATAGAACAGCACGACGGAACTGACGGCAAAGGCCGCGATGAAATAATAGCGTTTCAACTGGGTTCTCAGCCCTTGGAAGATGAGATAGCCGAAAAGAACGGCCGTGAGCAGGAGTTGAACCCAAACGACGTCGAACGGAATGACAAATTTCGAGAAAAGCAGCGCAACGAGGGTGATTGCGAGCACATAGGCCGACAAGACGAGCGCGCGCTTCCTGTTTTCGCAATAAATGCCCACCATGATAATCGAAAACAGGTGGACGAGCAGCAGCACCATGAATTTTCCGAGAGAAGTGGGCGTCTGCCAGAGGAAAATGGCCTCGTACTTGATGCCAACGACGAAATAGACCACCATTGCAACGGCCGTGAACAGGATGCTGCCCGTCATTCCCTCGCGATAGAACATCAGGAAAAACGACAGATAGACCAGCGCGGAGCCCGTTTCCTTCTGCCCGACAATCATCAGCATCGGCAAGAGCACGATGGCGCAAGCGCCGGCGAAGTGTTTCCACTGGCGGATGTCGATGCCGTAGGTGCTCATGAACTTCGCCACGGCAAGGGCTGTGGCAAACTTGGCGAACTCGGCCGGCTGCACGCGAAGCGGTCCGAGCACCAGCCACGATCGAGAGCCCTTGATTTCGTTGGGGTTGAATATTGTGGCGAGGAGAACGAACAGCAGCACGCCATAGATGAGCCACGCCGCGCCGTCGTAAAGGCGGTCGTCGAGCAGCAGGATGACCAGCCCGAGCACGATGCTCGTGCCAATCCACACAATCTGCATACCCGAACGCGAAGACAAACTGAAAATGTCGGTGTCGCCATAGGTGTACGACGCGCCACAGACACTGATCCATCCGAAGATGAGCAGTGCGATATAGACGCCGATGGTCAGCCAGTCGAGCGACCCGAGCACCGTTGGGTTTTTGTCTTCTTTTTTCTTCATTTCTGACTTTTTATGCCACGTTTAACGGTCGCTGGTTCCGTAGTGGATTCTTCGTTTCTGGAACGCCGCAGCCCTCGATTCGCTGGCTGGCGAGAGTTTCCCGTTGATATACTTCTCCATGATGAGCGCGCCGAGCGGCACACCGTAGTCGGCTCCCCAACCGCCATTCTCGACATAGACCGCCACGGCGATTTTCGGCTCGTCCATCGGTGCGAAACCCATGAAAACGGAGTGGTCGTGGCCTCGGTTCTGGGCCGTTCCGGTCTTTCCGCAGACGGCGTAGTCGCTGCGGTTGGCCGAGCGGCACGTTCCGCCCATCACCGCCGAGCGCATTCCGGCCACGATGTATTCGTAGGCACTGCGCGGCGCCATCGTGTAGTGGCGGTTGGTGAAGGTGGTGTCGAGCGGCTCATCTTGCACTTTCTTGACCACGTGGGGCACGTAATAATAGCCTCGGTTGGCAATCGTGGCCGCGAGGTTGGCAATTTGCAGCGGCGTGGCGTTGACCTCGCCCTGTCCGATGGAGATGGAAATGATGGTCAGGCCGTTCCACGAGCCTTTGTAGTGCTTGTCGTAGAACTGTGCGTTGGGAATCAGGCCGCGTTTCTCGCCGGGCAGGTCAACGCCCAGTTTGTAGCCGAATCCCATGGATACCATATAGTCGCGCCATGTGTTCATGGCGTCTTGCACATATTTGTATTTCTTCCGATTGGCCATCATGTAGTAGAGTCCCCAGCAGAAATAGCCGTTGCACGATGTGCTGATGGCCGGCACGAGCGGAAGCGGCGAGGCATGGCCGTGGCAGCCCACGCGAAGCCCCTTGTAGATAAATCCCCGATAGCAGGAATAGGGCGTCGAGGGCGTGATGATGCCTTCGGAAAGGAAGGTGAGGGCTTGGGTGGTCTTGAATGTCGAGCCGGGAGGATATTGACCCATGATGGCGCGGTTGAGCAGCGGTTTCCATGCGTTTTTCTGCAGTTCCATGTGCATTTTTCCGCGTTGCCGCCCCACCATGACGCGCGGGTCGTAGGATGGCGAACTGGCCATGCAGAGAATCTCGCCCGTTGAGGGTTCGATGGCCACAATGGAGCCGATTTTCCCCTCGAGCAGTTGCTCGCCCAGTGCCTGAAGTTCGAGGTCGATGGAGAGCGTGAGGTTTTTGCCCGGCTCGGGCCGCTGGTCGTATTTTCCGTCTTGATAGTGGCCTTGTATGCGCCCTCGGGCGTCGCGCAGCAGAATCTGAATGCCCTTCTGTCCGCGCAACTGCTTTTCGTAATAGCGCTCCACGCCGAGTTTCCCGATGTAGTCGCCCGGCTGGTAGTAGTCGTCTTCCTCGATGTCGGCCGGCGACACTTCCGCCACGTCGCCCAGCACATGGGCGGCATAAGGGTATTTGTATTCGCGAACGCTGCGTTTCTGGACGTAGAAGCCCGGAAAACGATACATTTTCTCCTGAAAAATGCTGAATTCCTTGTCGGAGACCTGACTCATGAACACCTGTTGCGTGTAGCGGGAGTAGCCGGGGTTTTTCGAGCGGTCTTTGATGTCGTTCATGCGACGGATGAAGTATTCCTTCGTGATGCCGATGGCCTGGCAGAACTCCATCGTGTCGAGTCGGCCGCTCTCCTCGTTCATGATGACCATGATGTCGTAAACCGGCTGGTTATAGACCATCTGCTTGCCGTTGCGGTCGGAAATGACGCCGCGCGACGGAAATTCCACTTTTTTCAGGAATGCGTTGGAGTCGGCGTTTTTCTTATAGTCGTCGCTGAGCAGTTGGAGCATGAAAAGGCGGATGATGTAAACCACGACTATTAGCGTAGCCACACCACCAATCACATAGCGCCGGTCTTCAAGATGAAATTCTTTCACACTCTATTCTCATGCTGCGTCCGAAAGCGGAAAAACTCTATCGTCAGCAGCAAGATGCTCGTGAGGGCAAAACTGCCGCCGACATTTTCCAGCCAATGGAGCCAATTATCAAAATCGAATGCCTCGAGGGCAAAAAACACCAGACAATAGCAAAAAACGATGATGAGCGCATACCAAGTGAACCTTTCCATGCCCATCGAGCCCATCGAGGGCGCCAAGTCGGGGTCGTCGCCGCTCTTTCGGGGCAGAAACAGCGTGAGCAGATAGGGCTGCAACATTCCGACGAACGTCATCGAGGCCGCAGCCAGACCTGGCGTGTTGGAGAAGATATCGACGCAAAGCCCCATCGTGAAACTGGCCACGAGGATAATCCACTGTGGAAAATCGCGCCTGAAAAGGGTGACGATATAGACATAGAGCAGCGGCGTGGCGCAGTTGAACAGGTGAATATGATTAAACACCAGTGCCTGCGCCAGCAACAGCAGGAAAAATCCCCCGATTCCTTTCAATACTCCTATATTCATACCGTTTTTACCTCAATGCCTTGATTGAATCTTGTGCTTCACGAATAATCTGGATGCGTTCCTTCATGCGGGCGTCGCTAATGACGCAGACGTCGCGCAACCGGCCGAAATCTGTGCTCAGTTTCACCTGCGCCAGATACGACAGTCCGTCGGCGGAATTGTATTTCGTGCTGACCACGCCCACCATGATTCCCTCCGGGAAAATGCTCGAATAGCCGCTGGTGACGACGCTGTCGCCCTTCTGGAACAGTGCGTGGCGCGGAATGTCATCGACATAGGCCAGGTTGCTCTCTTTTCCATACCAGTGGAGATAGCCGAAATAGCCGCGCCCCACGATGGTGCAACTGATGTTGGAATGGGAGTTGAGCAGGGGAATGACCACAGCGTAGTGGGCCGACACGGTGTAAACCACACCGACAACGCCCGTTCCGCTGACCACGCCCATGTCGGGCTGCACGCCGTCTGCCCTACCCTTGTCGATGGTCATCAGGTTGTTGAGTTTGTTGACCTCATTGGTAATCACCTTGGCCGGAATCAGTTTGTACTGCTCCAGCATTTGCAACTGCTTGCTGTGCAGGAAAGCCGAATCGCCCGTCACCGACGTCAGCCGCTCGGAGAGTTGCGCCACTTGGTGCTCCAGATAGCTGTTTCGCAGGGTTAGTTCCTCGTTCACCTTCGTCAAGGCAAAAAAGGACTCCACCTGCGAACTCCATGCATAGACGCGGCCCGTCACGGCGTTGGCCGTGGAAAACCACACGCTGCCCTGATAGCTGTTGAACTGAAACAGCAATGCCACACTGAGCCCTTCCAAGAGAAGAAAGACAAACCAGTGATGATATTTCTTCAGGAACTCAAATAATGCACCCACCGCAACCTGCTCGATTTACCGGAAATGAGGCTTCTATCTCATCAAGAACGAGAAGCGGTCGATGTTCTTCAGTGCAATTCCTGCGCCTTTTGCCACGCAGTGAAGCGGGTCTTCGGCCACGATGAACTGAATGTTGATCTTGTCGGTCAGTCGCTTGGCCAGTCCGCGCAGCAGTGCGCCGCCACCCGTCAGGTAGATGCCGTTTTTCACGATGTCGGCATAGAGTTCGGGAGGCGTGTTTTCAAGTGCCTGCAGCACGGCCGTCTCGATGCGGGCCACCGTGCGGTCGAGGCAGTGGGCAATTTCCTGATAGCAGACGGGCACTTCCATCGGCAGTGCCGTAATCTTGTTCGGGCCAATGACCACGAAGTCTTCCGGACCTTCCTCGCCGAGGTCGGTCAGGGCCGAACCCACGTTAATCTTGATGCGCTCGGCCATGCGCTCCGACACTTTCACGTTGTGCTGACGGCTCATGTACTCCTGAATGTCGGTTGTGAGGTCGTCGCCAGCCACCTTGATGGAGTTGTTCGACACGATTCCGCCCAGCGAAATCACGGCAATCTCGGTCGTTCCGCCACCGATGTCCACAATCATGTTGCCCTCGGGGGCCTCCACGTCGAGCCCGATACCGACGGCGGCGGCCATCGGCTCAAAAATCAGATATACGTCGCGGCCTTCGGCGTGCTCGGCAGAGTCGCGAACGGCTCGAAGTTCCACTTCGGTAGAGCCCGACGGAACGCCAATCACCATGCGCAGCGACGACGAAAACAGGCGCGAGCCGCTGTGAACCATCTTAATCAGGCCGCGCATCATCTGCTCGCAGGCCGTGAAGTCGGCAATCACGCCGTCGCGCAACGGGCGGATGGTGCGAATGCCCGGATTCTCTTTCTCATACATCATTTTGGCCTTCTCGCCCACGGCAATCATCTTGTCGGTGCGGCGGTCGAGGGCCACCACAGAGGGTTCGTCAACTACAATCTTGTCATCGCTGATGATGATGGTGTTGGCCGTACCCAAGTCCATTGCAATTTCCTGAACAAAACTGAAAAATCCCATAATTGTTTTTATTGTTTAATCGTTTAATTGTT
>JAFUVC010000147.1 GCA_017483785.1 Prevotella sp. | reverse complement strand
CCCTATCATTTCCGCGTCACGGCGACCAACGACGGCGGCGAGAGTTTCCCCACGCAGGTGCTCACGGCCGTCTGGCAGCCCGAGGCGCAGAAAACGGTGCTCATCGTCGATGGATTCCAGCGACTGGCCGCGCCCCACGTCATTGACAACGATTCGCTGCAAGGCTTCGACCTCAACTACGACATCGGCGTGAGTTACGGCCTCACCGCAGGCTGGAGCGGTCGCCAACTCTGTTTTGACCGCACGAAAATGGGCATTGAAGGCCCCGACGGACTCGGATTTTGCAGCGACGAAATGGCCGGCTACTACGTTCAGGGCAACACGTTCGACTACGTCCGCACCCACGCCGCCGCCATCGCCACGGCCCACCGATACAACGTCGTGAGTTGCTCGCGCGAGGCTTTTGAAGATGGAAGCATCAACCCGAAGCACTACGACTGCATCGACCTGATTCTCGGCTTGCAGAAACACGAGAGCCACGCGCTGAAGTCGTACAAGACCTTCTCTTTCCAGATGCAGAAAAAGCTCGAAAAATACCTGAAACAGCACGGAAGGCTCCTGATTAGCGGGGCTTTCGTGGGCTCCGACATGCAGGCGACGAGCGAACAGGCATTCCTTGCCGAGCAACTCAACGTACAGTTTGCCGGAAAACAGTGGAACGCCGCCAGCCAGAAGTTGCTCATTCATGGTCTGGGCATGAATTTCAACATCTACAACCTGCTGAACGACAGGCACTACGCTGCCACGGCAACCGACATCCTGCAACCTCGGCAACCGGCCTACTGCGCCATGCAATATGCCGACGGAATGAGTGCCGCAGTGGCCTACGACGGCCAAAGCCACAAGACTTTCGTCATCGGATTTCCCTTCGAGTGCATCCGTGAGCAAGCCGCGCGCGAGGCCCTGATGCGCGGAATCATGAATTTCCTATTGAATTGAGATATGCAAATACAAGCCAATCCCTCCAACACACGTCACATTGAGGTGACCGAAGAGCATCTGCAAACCCTCGACTGCTACAACCTGCTGGGCAATCTCGTTGACAGCAGCGGAGTCATCGACGAAGACGTGCTCGACAAGTTGAAATTCACCGTCCGTTCACTGTTGGAAACGACAGGAAACAACGACAAAAATCTGTTAGATCTGTGCTTAGATGTTATCTATAACAAAAACATGAAAGCATTTGGCCTTCAACGTCTTACAACGCTCTATATTGAATGGAAAAATCAGCAGGTCCAAGACTGACCGACTTCCTGCCCACCACCAAGAAAGAGTGTGAACTCCGGGGCTGGGACGAACTCGACGTGATTCTGTTTTCGGGCGATGCCTACGTCGATCATCCGTCGTTTGGCGCGGCGGTCATCGGGCGCACACTCGAATCGGCAGGCTATCGCGTGGCCATCGTTCCGCAGCCCGACTGGCACGGCGATTTCCGCGATTTCAAGAAACTCGGCAGGCCGCGCCTGTTTTTCGGCATTTCGCCCGGCGCGATGGACTCGATGGTGAACAAATACACCGCCGCCCGCCGCCTCCGCAGCGAAGACGCCTACAGCCCCGACGGCCGCCACGATTGTCGCCCCGAATACCCCACCATCGTCTATACGAAGATTCTCAAGCAACTGTTTCCCGACGTGCCCGTCGTGCTGGGCGGCATCGAGGCCAGTATGCGCCGCCTCACCCACTACGACTATTGGCAAGACCGCCTGCGCCCCAGCATTCTCTGCGATTCGGGCGCCGACCTCATCATCTACGGCATGGGCGAGAAGCCGATTCTGCAAATTGCCGAAGAACTGAGCGACTGCCACCCCGTCGGCGAACTGACGGCCATTCCGCAGACGGTTTTCCTCGCGTCGAAAGACCATTTCGAGCCGCAAACGGACGACATCGTCCTGAACAGCCACGAAGACTGCCTGCGCGACAAGCGGAAACAGGCCGAGAACTTCCGCCACATCGAGGAGCAGTCGAACATGATGCACGCGCGACGACTGTTGCAGGCCGTCGGCAGGCAGTATGTCGTCGTGAACGCGCCCTATCCGCCCATGACCACCGAGGAACTCGACGCGTCGCACGACCTGCCCTACACCCGCCTGCCGCATCCGAAATACAAGGGAAAGACCATTCCGGCCTACGAAATGATTAAACATTCGGTCAACATCCATCGCGGATGCTTCGGCGGATGCGCCTTTTGCACCATTTCGGCCCATCAGGGCAAGTTCATCACCTGCCGCTCGAAGGAAAACATCCTGCGCGAGGTGCAGAAAGTCGTCCAGATGCCCGATTTCAAGGGCTATCTCTCCGACCTCGGCGGCCCGTCGGCCAATATGTACGGCATGGGCGGACGCAACCTGAAAGCCTGCGAGAAATGCCGCCGGCCGTCGTGCATCCATCCGCAAATCTGCCCGAACCTGAACACCGACCACTCCGCCCTGCTCGACATCTACCGCTCGGTGGATGCGCTGCCCGGCATCAAGAAAAGTTTCATCGGCAGCGGCGTGCGCTACGACCTGCTGCTGCACAAATCTGCCGACGAGAAGAGCAACGAGGCCGCCCATCAATACACGCGCGAACTCATCACGCGCCACGTCAGCGGAAGACTGAAAGTAGCCCCCGAACACACCAGCGACCGCGTGCTCAACCTGATGCGCAAGCCGCCGTTCAGCCAGTTTCAGCAATTCAAGCGGCTTTTCGACCGAATCTGCCGCGAACAGGGTCTCCGACAGCAAATCATCCCCTATTTCATCTCGTCGCACCCGGGCTGCCACGCCGAAGACATGGCGGAACTGGCCGTGCTCACGAAAGAAATGGACTTCCACCTCGAACAAGTGCAGGACTTCACGCCCACGCCGATGAGCATTGCCACCGAAATGTGGTACACGGGCTACGACCCCTACACGCTGAAGCCCGTTTTCTCGGCGAAAAGTCCGAAGGAAAAACTCGCCCAGCGCCAATTTTTCTTCTGGTACAAACCCGGCGAGCGCCAGAGCATCATGCGCGAACTGAGGCGCATCGGACGGCCCGACCTCATCGGAAAACTGTTCGGTCATCGTTAATAATCCTTAACGTCATGCAAATTCGCCCGTTAAATTTTATGTCTTCAACTTTTTTCCGTATTTTTGCACAATAAAAATAGGGGTTGTGCCAGGTTAGATCGGGATACTCATCAAATAATCAAGAAAACCGAGATCGCTTCTTTTGCTAATGGCGGGCCACATAAATCCGCAAGAGCGGGCTAAGTTGCAAAACCGGTGGATTACAAAGGCGGAGAGCCCTCAAATCATTTCACTCGGAGTTTTCATCACATCACTGGGCAACCCCTTCTTTTTTTCAGCCTCTCCCCGAACCCTTCTCCCAAAAGAGAGGCAAAAGGAACTTAAATAGTCGAATAACAAATAGTCAAATAGTAAATAGTCTAATAGTCAAATAAAACCATGTTTAGCGGAATTGTTGAAGAAATGGCTGTCGTCACGGCCATCAGAAAAGAGCAGGAAAACATTCATTTCACCCTGAAATGCTCGTTTGTTGACGAACTGAAAATCGACCAGAGTGTGTCGCACAACGGCGTCTGCCTGACGGTTGTGGCCATTGAAAACGGCACCTACACGGTGACGGCGATGAAAGAGACGCTGGAGTGCTCGAATCTGGGCCTGCTGCGCGAGGGAAGTCGCGTGAACGTGGAGCGCTCGATGATGATGAACGGACGGCTCGACGGCCACATCGT
>JAFUVC010000146.1 GCA_017483785.1 Prevotella sp. | reverse complement strand
GAACCAATTTTTTCGTCACGAATTTCACCTGAATTTCACAAAAGAGAAATAAAAAGTGGTTACATTTTCTGCAACCGCTTGATTTTCAGAGGTGGACCAGCCAGGGCTTGAACCTGGGACCTCCAGATTATGAGTCTGTTGCTCTAACCGACTGAGCTACAAGTCCGATACACACGGTTTCGTATGTTTGTGGATGCAAAGGTACGACTTTTTTCGGGCATTTCCAAATAAATCATTGGATTTTTGTGAAAAGAGCCCGAATCCAAGCCCTTTCTACAGCCCCTCCTTGGCCAGTCCACCTGTGCTCG
This sequence comes from Prevotella sp., assembly GCA_017483785.1. Classification (GTDB taxonomy): domain Bacteria; phylum Bacteroidota; class Bacteroidia; order Bacteroidales; family Bacteroidaceae; genus Prevotella. The sequence continues at coordinate 6,330 of JAFUVC010000146.1, read as the reverse complement.
TTTCTTTGTAGAGCGACGGCAGGTCGTGGCCGGTTTTCTTCATCACGCGCACGACGCGGTCGAAGGTGACGCGGTGGCGACCGTCGCTGAAGGCGGCGTAGAGTTGCGAGTCGAGGGCGCGCGTGGCGGCAAAGGCATTGCGCTCGATGCAGGGAATCTGCACGAGGCCGCACATCGGGTCGCAGGTCATTCCGAGATGGTGCTCCAAGCCCATTTCTGCGGCATATTCGATTTGCGCCGGAGAGCCGCCGAAAAGTTGGCAAGCGGCGGCGGAAGCCATAGCACAAGCCACTCCGACCTCACCCTGACAGCCTACGTCGGCACCGGAAATCGAGGCATTCTGCTTGACGACGTTGCCTATGATGCCTGCCGTGGCGATGGCGTGCAAGATGCGTTTTTCCGAAAAAAGATGGCCGCGCGAAAGGTGGTAGAGCACGGCTGGCAGCACACCGCTCGAACCGCACGTAGGAGCCGTTGCCACGGTGCCGCCCGAGGCGTTTTCCTCGCTGACGGCCAGCGCATAGGCGAAGACCATTCCGCGACTTTGCAGGTGAGCTTTGTAGCCCGAGGCCTTGACGTAATAGGTGGGGGCCTTGCGCGCCAATCCGAGCGGGCCGGGAAGAACGCCCTCGTTGTCGAGTCCGCGCTCCACGGCGGCTTGCATCGCGCCCCAAACCTCGCGCAGATAGTCCCAGATGCCACTGTCTTCGCATTTTTCGACGTATTCCCAGTAGCCTCGGCCGTAGCGTTCGCACCACTCTTGAATCTCGCTGAGCGTCTGCATCGAATAGACATCCTCGCCACCGTGGTGAAGGGTGTCGTTTTCGCCTTCCGAGAGGGCTCCGCCACCTACGCTAAAGACCGTCCACTCGTCCGCTCGGTTGCCGTCGGCATCGAGGGCCACGAATTTCATACCATTCGGGTGGAAAGGCAGGTATTCGCGGGCATTCCCGACGATTTCCACCGGCGCGACGCCCTCCAAGCCCTCGCAAATGGCCACGTCGGTCATATGGCCCTTGCCCGTGGCGGCGAGCGAACCGAAAAGCGTCACCTCGAAGCTTCGGGCTTCGGGGTGACGTTGCGCATAGATTTGGGCGGCTTTCTGGGGTCCCATCGTGTGGGAACTCGACGGCCCTTTTCCTATTCTGTATAGTTCTCTTAGCGATTTCATTTCTTCTTCAGAGCCTTTGTCAGGGCCTTGCGAGCCGCTTTTTCGCCTTTCTTTTCGAGGGTTTCCCAGTAGGCCTTGCCTGCGGTCTTCAGTTTTTCCGTGAAGGCTTTGCCGCTGGCGTTGGTCTGGGCCTCCACCTCGGGAGTGGCCCAAGCGTGGCGATAGCCTTTCACGTCGTTCCAGTGGCCGCGGGTGAAATCGGGCACCTCAACGGGCAGGTTGCCCTTGTCCATCGAAACGGCTCCGAGTTCTGCCAGACAGCACCATTCGGCGAGGTCGTAGACGTCCATATCGAGGGGCAGGCCGTTGCGCAGACAATAGACGAAACGGGCATCCATAATGAAGTCCATACCGCCGTGGCCGCCCACTTCCTTAGCCTCTTCGCCATATTTTTTCACGATGGGCGAGGTGTATTTCTCGAGCAGGGCCTCCACGTCTTTCTTGCTCATATAACTGTGGGCCGAGAGGTCTTCGTGGTTCGGCTTCACGCCGGCTTTCTGCATATCTTTTCCCGAAAGGGCATAGCCCTCGGTGGGATATTTGTTGGCAAAACCCTTCGTTCCCGTGAGTTGATACATACGGTTGTAGGGCTGCGGCGTCATCACGTTGTGGTGGATTTCGATGACTTTGCCGTTCTCGGTCGAAATCAGCGTGGTCGTGTGGTCGCCGTTGCGGAACTCCTCGTCCTTGCCCGTGCGGTCTTTCACCAACTGACGGCCCACGAACGACCTCGTGTCCATTGCCACGAGCGTTTTCATACGGTCGCCGCGATGGATGTCGAGCACCTGAGCCACAGGGCCGAGGCCGTGGGTGGCATAGACGTCGCCGCGGAATTTCTGGTTGTAGTCGAGTCGCCAGCCCAGTTGGTCTTCCTCGCCGGTCTTCCAGTAGGCGTTCCAGAAGGGCGACAACTCGTGGCGATAGGCTCCCTGCACGTAAATCACCTCTCCGAACAGGCCTTCCTGAGCCATGTGGAGCGAGTTCAACTCGAAAAAGTCGTAGCAGCAGTTTTCGAGAATCATACAGTGCAGCCGCTTCTTCTCCGAGAGGTTGATGAGTTGCCAAATCTCGTTCATATTCATAGCCGACGGCACTTCAATGGCCACGTGCTTGCCGTTTTCCAAGGCTTCGCGGGCCACGAGGAAGTGGTGAATCCAGTCGGTGGCGATGTAGACCACGTCGATGTCCGTCCGTTTGCAGAGTTCCTTGTAGCCATTTTCGCCCGAATAGATGTCGGCGGGCGGCATCGAAGCCTTTTTCAGGTACTTCTGGCAACCTTCGGCGCGCTTTTGCTCATAGTCGCAGAGTGCCTTGATTTCGATGCCGGGGATGTGCGTCCAACGCTCCACGGCACCCGGCCCGCGCATTCCGAGGCCGACGAAGGCCACGCGCACCACGTCCATCTTCGGCGTCACCATTCCGAGTGCCGTCTGCTGTCCGGCAGGCATTGCCGGCACATCGGTCACAATCGTTCCGTTGACGACTTTACAGGGCCAGTCGAACTTTCCGGCCTCGGGCTGTTGCGCCCACATTGTCACAGGCAGCATCAAGGCTGCGATGAGAATAGAAAAAAATACTTTCCGTTTCATGGGTTGTAAAATTTTATGAATTAATTTATGATTTCAACATGCCCTGCAAAATTACGAAAAATTCGGATAAATCAACCATAAAAATCCGATTTTTTATCGTCGGTTATCCTTTTTATGCATTTTCCAGCCCAAAAACAGGCGTTCAACTTCGGGTGAAATCGGGGAAAGCGACGGGCATACTGCCATTTTCGAGCGAGAGGCGGCTCAGTTCGCTCACGGCGCACCATTCGGCCACGTCATAGACGTCGATGTCGAGCGGCTGACCGAGGTGAAGGCTCTGAATCAGGCGGCTGTCCATGCGCTGGCTCATCAGGTTGTGGGGCGTGCTGTCGCTGCTCTCCACCGATTTCCGCGTGCCCACGACGTGATAGCGCCGCGTATAGTCGTGCGGACTCACCACGTTGTGCTGCAGCAGGATGGTTTTTCCGCGACGGGTGCGCATGAGCGTGGTCGTGTGGTCGCCGTTGCGGAAGTCGTCGCGCTGAAACGGCACCGTGTCCATGCTGACGAGCGTTTCGATGAAGTCGGAGCGGTGAATGTCGAGCAACTGGCAGGCCGGACCCATGCCGTGCGTGGGGTAAAGGTCGCCGCGAAACTGCTGGTTGGCGGCAATGCGCCACGGGGTCCAGCGGTCGCCGATGGGATGGATGTAGCCGCCCTCCACGTGGACGATGGTGCCCATTTCGTCGTTTCTGACGGCTTCCAGCGTCGAAAGGTGCAGGCTGTCGTAGCAGCAGTTTTCGAGCATTGTGCAATGGCGGCGCGTGCGCTCGGCAGCATCCACCAGTGCCCAGCAGTCGCTGAGCGACAGGGCCGCCGGAACCTCAATGGCCACGTGCTTGCCTCGGTTCATGGCCTCGAGCGCAATGGGCACGTGCGTCGCCCAGTCGGTGCAGATATAAATAAGGTGTACGTCGGGATTTTGGCAGAGTTCCGCGTAGGCCGCGCTGCCGACGTAGGTTCTCGCCGCCGCAGAAGAGCCAAGCAGCCGCTGAGCCTCTTCCAGCCGCGACTCCGAAACGTCGCAAAGCGCCACGATTCGGGCGTGCGCCATCTCGCGCAACCGCTCCAGTGCCTTCTGGCCGCGCTCGCCAAGCCCCACCACGCCGATGCCCACGACGGGAATCGGCTCCGTCCGGAGCGACAAAACCTGACTTTGGCCAGCCTGTCGAGGCGGAATTGGGGTCTGAATGGGGATGTGCATGGCGTCTTTTTCGGTTTCCGAGTGCAAAGGTAAGTATAAAAAGTGTATTCTGCTCATTTTTTATGCGAAATTTCTGCGATTTATGCCAGAATTTCTTTAACTTTGTGGTCGAATAACAATCTGAACCAGAACCATGCACATTGCCATCGCAGGAAATATGGGTAGCGGAAAAACAACGCTCACCACCCTACTCTCCCGACACTATGGCTGGGAACCCCGATTCGAGGCCGTCGATTACAATCCCTACCTCGAAGACTACTACACCGACATCGCCCGATGGTCGTTCGCACTTGAAATCTACTTCCTCAAGCAGCGATTCCGCGACCTGCTCGACATTGCCAAGGCCGACCACACCATCATCCAAGACCGCTCCATCTACGAGGGAGTCTATGTCTTCACGGCCAACAACCACGCCATGGGGAACCTCGACGACCGCGACTTCGAGACCTACATGGAACTCTTCGAGTCGATGCTCTACGTCGTGAAAGACCCCGACCTCATGATTTACCTGCGTTCGTCGGTGCCACACCTCGTGCAGAACATCCAGAAGCGCGGGCGCGACTACGAGCAGGGGCTGCCGCTCGACTACCTGCGCAACCTCAACGAGCGCTACGAAGACTTCATCTTCAACAAATACAGGGGCCGTCTGCTCGTCATCGACGCCGACCCCATCGACTTCGAACACAATCCGCGCGACTTCGCCGGCATCATCGACAAAATCGACAGCACGCTGTTCGGACTCTTCCCCGAAACTTAAATTCTTAACACCTAAACTCCCCAAAAATTATGCACATTGCCATTGCAGGAAACATCGGAAGCGGCAAGACCACGCTCACCACGCTGCTTGCCAAACGCTACGGCTGGACGCCGCGCTACGAGCCGGTGGACAACAACCCCTATCTCAGCGACTTCTACGCCGACATGGCGCGCTGGGCGTTCAACACACAAATCTACTTCCTCAACAAGCGATTCAAGGAAGTGGTCGAAATCTCGCGCTCACCCGAGACCATCATCCAAGACCGGACCATCTTCGAGGACGCGCGCATCTTCGCGCCCAACCTCCACGACCAGGGGCTCATGTCGGACCGCGACTTCCAGAACTACTCCGACCTGTTCGACCTGATGATTTCGCTCGTGAAACTGCCCGACCTGATGATTTACATCCGCTCGACCATCCCCACGCTCGTGGCCCAAATCCAGAAGCGCGGACGCGAGTTCGAGCAGGGCATCCGCATCGACTACCTCGAGGGCCTCGGCCGCCGCTACGAGGAGTGGATCGAGGGCTACGACGGCAACCTCATCATCGTCGATGGCGACAAGGTGAAGTTCGGCGAGTCGGCAGAAGACCTCCAGAAGGTCATCGACATGATAGACGCGAAACTCTTCGGACTCTTCCCGATGGAATGACGATTTTCGAGGAACGAGGAACGAGGAACGACACTAACTCCCTGAGCGAAGCGCTAACTCCCACAAAAAAAACCGAGGTTCAAATCGAACCTCGGTTTTTTCGTATATAAGTCTTCACTTACTTCACCATGATCTTGCGGGCCTTACCGTCGCGGACGACGATGTTCATACCCTTCTGCAGTTTCTCAGCCTTGCGGCCGTCAATGGTGTAGATGCCATCGACAACAGCCTTGCCTTCGGTCTCCAGTTCATGGATGCCAGTGCCTTCCTCGTAGATACTCTCCGTTCCACGGTAGAACAGGCGCCAGTCAGTGAAGGTCACCCAGTCGCTTTCAACGGCTTCCTTGTTGCAAGCACCGATGCGGAGCTTACCATCCTCGCCGACGTAGGTGTAGAGCACATTCTCGTAGTAGCCCTCCTTGAAGCGCTCGTAAGCACCTGCGCGGTCAGCCGGGAAGTAGTATTCAAGCACTTCGAAGTCTTCACTACCGATGGTCAGTGAGTCAACAAAGGTCCAGTCGTTCGATGTAGCCGAATAATTGAAGTCGCTTTGAGCATCCTCGGTCCAATCGTCGGTACCCATGAAGTTCCAGCGCTGGAAGTTAGCCGTGTCTCTGTTGGCATAGAACTTGCCACGGAATGCACGCTCCACGAGGTCGGTCTTGGCCTCTTCGCTGAGAGCATCTTCCTTGCCGAGTTTCACAGCATACTCATACTGCGACAGCAGAGCATCCTTCGGATAGGTGTTCTGGCGGAACAGACCTCTTACGCGTACCTCGTAAGTACCCTCGGGCAGACCAACGATATCCTGGTAAATGTCGAACGAGCGAGCCCAGCCTTCGGCAAGACCGATTTCGTCCTGAATCAACTGAACGTTGTTGGTTGCGTTGAAGCCACCGCCGTCGGTCCAGCCGTCCCATGTTGCAGCAACGGCATTGCCGTCGAAGTATGTCGGGTTG